>NZ_NRGU01000038.1:433003-544364 GCF_002332245.1 Glutamicibacter sp. BW78 | reverse complement strand
AAGAGTTCCAGCGGTTCGGCCTCGACCTACACGGTCAAGTCGGGCGACACCCTTTCCGGGATCGCCCAGAACGCAGGCATGGGCCTGTCCAAGCTCCTGGCAGCGAACAACATGACCATGTCCACCGTCATCTACCCGGGGAAGAAGCTCAAGCTCTCCGGCGGGTCGACCTCCTCCAAATCCAGCTCGAGTTCCTCCGGATCTTCGAGCTCTTCGAAGAAGACGACCACGAGCACCTATACGGTCAAGTCAGGAGACACCCTTTCGGGTATCGCCGGCAAGGCAGGTATGGGCTTGTCCAAGCTGCTGGCCGCCAACAACATGAGCAACTCCTCGGTCATCTACCCCGGGCAGAAGCTCAAACTCTCCGGCGGATCCACGGTTTCCTCGACGTCGTCGCCCCGCAAGCAGCTGGTTCCCGATACCTTCCTGCACTATAAGTACCCGGCCAGCACGGTGAAGTCAGCGAACGACAACAAGTACACGTTGCTATCGCGCAACCTTCCCTCGCGTTCGGAAATGCAGTCAATCATCGCCAGTACGGCACGCAAGATGGGCGTCGACCCCTCGCTGGCTCTGGCACATGCTTACCAGGAGTCCGGATTCAACATGGGAGCGGTCTCCCCCGCCAACGCCATCGGTGCCATGCAGGTCATTCCGACCTCGGGTGACTGGGCCTCCCAGTTGGTCGGCCGGAAGCTGGACCTGTTGAACCCCTACGACAACGCCACTGCTGGCGTGGCGATCATTCGTTCGCTGCAGCGCACCAGCCGGAGCGTCGAAGAAGGCATCGCCTCGTACTACCAGGGGCAGGGCTCGGTGAAACGCAATGGCATGTACAGCGACACCAAGACCTATGTGAAGTCCGTCAAGGCACACCAGAAGAAGTTCAACTGATCAACGGCTGAGCCACCACAACGCAGGCCGGTCCCTTCGGGGGCCGGCCTGCGTTATGTGATCCTGTCTTCTTTGGTCCCTCAGCTACGCAGCGGAAGATCCAGAATGACATCGGTGCCGCTATGGGCTCCGGGCTCCCATTCGATGGTTCCGGCCAGTTCGCTGGTCACCAAGGTGCGCACGATCTGCAGTCCAAGCCCGTCTTTGCGGGGTTCGGAACCCAGACCACGGCCGTCGTCGGAGACCACCACGCGCAACCGTTCGCTGCCGTCGGCGATCGTTCGACGCACTGCATGGAGGCTGACCGTACCGTCTCGCTCCCCCAAACCGTGTTCGACGGCGTTGGAAACCAGTTCGTTGACGACGAGTGACAGCGGGGTTGCCAACTCGCTGGGCAGTCCGCCGAAGGATCCCGAACGTTCTGTATGAACCACCTGACCCGGTGAGGCGACTTCGGCAGCCAACCTGAACTGGCGGTCAATCAGTTCATCGAAGTCAACGTTCTGACTCAGCCCCTGGGATAGGGTCTCGTGCACCAACGCGATCGTTGCCACCCTGCGCATGGCTTGTTCTAGTCCCTGCTTTCCATCTTCACTGACCATGCGGCGTGACTGCATGCGCAAGAGGGCCGCTACGGTCTGCAAGTTGTTCTTCACCCGATGGTGAATCTCACGGATGGTGGCGTCCTTCGACACCAGTTCCATCTCCCGACGCCGTAGCTCCGTGACATCACGGCAGAGCACCAGGGCCCCGTATCTCTTCTTGCCGTCACGCAAGGGGATGGCGCGCAGGGACAAACTGACCCCGTTGGACTCGACTTCGGTACGCCACGGCATTTTGCCGGTGACCACCAATGCCAAGGATTCGTCCACGAGACGGTGGTCTCTGAGGAGCCCCGTCGTCACTTCAGCCAGTGAACGGCTCTCCAAGGAATCCACGCCACCCAGACGACGGTAAGCAGAGACCCCGTTGGGACTGGCGTATTGCACGATGCCTTCGGCATCAAGACGAATCAGCCCGTCACCGACGCGAGGAGCGCCACGCCGGGACCCTGTAGGGGTGGCAAAGTCCGGCCACAAGCCCTGCATGCCCATGCGCAACAGATCAGTTGCACACTGCTTATAGGTCTGTTCCAACCGGGAGGCCATCCGCGAATTGGACAGGTCCTGATGACTCGTGACTACTGCCAGCGTCCTACCGTTGCGCACCATCGGGAAGGCCTCGATACGCATGGCCGATTCCTGTGTCCAGTGCTCCTCGCCGGCGCGCTGGGATTCGCCACTGGTCCAGGCTTGCTGGACCAGTGGGCGCAGGTCCTTGCGGATCCGCTCACCGACGAAGTCACTATGGAAGACGGTGTGGCTGGTGGAGGGACGTACATGCGCCAAGGCCACATACGTCCCTCCTGCCGAGGGATGCCACAGAACCAAGTCAGCGAAGGCCAGGTCCGCGACCATCTGCCAATCCCCCACCAGCAGGTGGAGCCATTCCTCGTCCCCAGGCCTAAAGTCGGCTTCGGCCCGGATCGGATCGGTGAACGTCGCCAAGAGCTACCGCCGGACGATCGAACGCAGGAGACGCAGTGCCACCGACAGTGAAGCCATATCGTCGCGTTCGAGGCTATTGACCTCATCGAACATGCTCTTCGCTCGTGCCAGGTTGTCGGCATTCTGCTCTTCCCATGCAACGACTCGCGCCTCGGGGGCGAGCACCTCCGGTGCGGCTTTCAGTGCCGCCTCGGTGATATCCACCGCCGTGGAATACAAATCGTCGCGCAGCGCCGCGCGGGCCAACGCCTGCCACCGGTCTCCGCGTGGGAGCCGCGTAATGCGTTCGAGCAATCCGTCGATACCGAAGCGTTCGAAGACCACGTAGTAGACGGCGGCGACCTCTCGGGCCGGCAGTCCCTGCACGTGGGCAGCCTGGGCGATATCCAGCAAGGCAAAACCCTCGAACTGCAGAGCCCACCGGGAAGCCAATCCCTCGGGCAGTCCCCACCGGAGGCCGTTGGCCTTCCATTCGGCGACGCGCTCGGCGTCGGCTCCGCGCAGCAGGTCCCCGAGCTCGGCCTGCAAGGCGGTGACCGTCGGTTCGAAGGCGTCGATGTCCTGCTGGACGCTCGTACCGGATCCCACATGGGAGATGAACCAACGCGTCGCCCGGTCCAGCAGCCGGCGCATATCCAGCTGGATACGGCACCAATGTTCGACGGGAACGCTTGCCGGCAAATCGGTCACTGCGTCAACGAACTCATCCAGCGCATAGATTTCGCGCAGCGCCACGAACGAGCGAGCCACCGACTCCTCGGTAGCGCTGGTCTCTTCCAGAACGCGGAAGGCATAGGTGATGCCACCCATATTGACGATGTCGTTGGCCACGACAGTACTGACGATTTCCCGACGCAACGGGTGGGTCAGGACGTCCTGGGGGAACTTCTCGGATAGCTGTACCGGGAAGTACTCGCGCATGGTCTGATCGAAATATGGGTCGTCGGCGAGTTTGGTCTGCGCCAACGCGGTGGCCAGCTGAATCTTGGAATAGGCCACCAAGACAGCTAGCTCGGGAGCGGTCAGCGATTTACCTCCGGCTAGTCGTTCCTCCAGTTCTTCGGTACTGGGCAGGAACTCGAGCTCGCGGTCGAGGTCCGCGTTCTCCTCCAGCCAGTCCATGAGGCGTTCGAAGCTCGGGCTCCATTCGGAAAGGTGCTGCTTGTCGTTGACCAACAGGATGTTCTGGTCGACGTTCGTGCGCAGGACCAGCCGGGCGACCTCGTCGGTCATCGAATGCAGGAACTCTGCCCGCTCGTCCTCGGGCAGTTTTCCTGCGGTGACCATGCGGTCGATCAGGATCTTGATGTTGACCTCGTGGTCGGAGCAGTCCACTCCGGCGGAATTGTCGATGGCGTCGGTGTTGAGGATGACCCCGTTGAGCGCGGCTTCGATCCGTCCACGCTGGGTCATTCCCAGGTTTCCACCCTCGCCGACGACGCGAGCACGCAAATCGTTGCCATCGACCCGGATGGCGTCATTGGCACGATCCCCGACATCCGCGTGGGATTCCGAGGAAGACTTCACGTAGGTGCCGATGCCCCCGTTGTAGACCAGGTCCACGGGAGCCGACAGTACGGCCCGCAGCAGATCCGGAGGAGACATCGACGTCGTCCCGTCCGGCAAGCCGAGAACCTCTCTGACTTGGTCGGAGACCGGGATGGACTTGGACTGACGGGGATAGACGCCACCGCCTTCGCTGATCAGCGACGTGTCGTAGTCTCCCCAGCTGGAGCGGGGTAGTTCATACAGACGTTGGCGCTCTGCGTAGGCCGGCTTCGGATCGGGGTTCGGGTCCAGGAAGATATGCCGGTGGTCGAAGGCGGCCACCAATTTGGCGTGTTCGGAACGCTGGAGCCCGTTGCCGAAGACGTCTCCGCTCATATCCCCGATCCCGGCCACGGTGAATTCTTCGGTCTGGGTGTCGACACCCAGCTCGAAGAAGTGCCGTTTGACCGATTCCCACGCCCCGCGCGCGGTGATACCCATGGCCTTGTGGTCGTAGCCCACCGAACCACCGGAGGCGAAGGCGTCACCGAGCCAGTGACCACGGGCCAACGAGATCTCGTTGGCGGTATCGGAGAAACTGGCCGTCCCCTTATCGGCGGCAACGACCAGGTAGGTGTCGTCGTCGTCCAGACGGACCACACGATCCGGCACGACCACCTTCTCCGTGTCGCCGTCCCTCACCAGGTTGTCGGTGATGTCCAGCAAGGCCGAAATGAAGATGCGGTAAGCGGCCTTGCCTTCCTCGATCCAGGCATTGCGATCAACCGTCGGGTCCGGCAGGTTCTTGGCAAAGAACCCACCCTTGGCCCCGGTGGGGACGATCACGGCGTTCTTCACCATTTGTGCCTTGACCAGCCCCAGGACTTCGGTTCTGAAGTCCTCGCGGCGATCCGACCAGCGCAGACCACCGCGGGCGACCTTGCCGTAGCGCAGGTGCACTCCTTCGACCCGTGGCGAATAGACCCAGATTTCGTATTGCGGGCGGGGGAAGGGAGCGCTGTCGATCCGGCCCGGTTCGAGCTTGAACGAGAGGTGGATGGTGTCTTGGTAGTAGTTCGTGCGTGTGGTGGCGTCGATGACGTTGACGAAGCGGCGCAGGAGTCGGTCAGCGTCAAGGGTGGCCACATGTTCGAGGCCAGCATCCAAAGCGGCGCGGGCCGTTTCGGTGCGGACCTTCCGTTGGCCTTCGTCGAGATCCGGATCGAAGGTGCCCTCGAACAGGTCGACCAGCGCCTCGGTGACTTCCGGGTTGGCCAGCATCGTGTCGGCAATGAAGCCGTAGGAGTTCGAGGCGCCGAGCTGGCCCAGGTACTTCGCGTAGGCCCGCAGAACAGCGGTCTCCCGCCAGGAAAGTCCCTGGGTCAGGATCAGACGGTCGAAGGCATCGGACTCGGCCCGTCCGACGAAGACCGCACGGTAGGCCTCGGTCAGCAGGTCGCTGGTTTCCAGCGGATCGATGCCCTCCGGGTATTTCAGACCCAGGTCGTAGAGGTAGAACTTCTTGCCGTCACGTCGTTCGATGGCGAAAGGCTTCTCATCAACGACTTCCAGTCCCTGATGGGAAAGCACCGGAAGAATCCGGCTCAACGACAGCGGTTCGGTCAAATACAGGTTCAGCCGCGCGTCGACACCCTGCTGGTCCTCGACATTTGAGGGGACATAGACTTGCAGCACGGGGCCTTCATGTTCCGGATCATCGTAGGTGGAGAAGCGTTCGATATCCTCGAGGGCGTCCTCGACTTCGAAGTTCACCCGGTATGCCTGCGGGAACGCATCGGCCCAAAGCCGGGACAATTCAGTGGCTTCGGAGCGTTCGAAGCGGCTGCGCACCTCTTCGTCCACACCTTCGGCCCAGGATCTGACGGCCCGCACCAACCGCTGTTCCAGCTCCTCGCGGGAGACCGTGGGCGTCTGCTCGCCCAGGGGTAGCCGAACTCGGTAAAACAGGCGGACGAGGGCAGATTCGTTCATCTGCACCTCGAATTCGGTGGAATCCGAGCAGTAGGCCTTCTTCAGTTCATTCTCGATGCGCAACCGGACGGCAGTGGTGTACCGGTCGCGGGGAAGGAAGACCAGTGCCGACATAAACCGACCGTAAATATCGGGCCTGAGGAACAGACTCGTGCGACGGCGCTCCTGCAACCGGAGAATTCCGGTGACGATACGCAGGAGGTCCTCAGGTTCGATCTGGAACAGCTCATCCCGCGGGTAGCTCTCCAGGATCGTCAGCAGGTCCTTGCCTGAATGCGAGTCCGGGGCGAAACCCGAGGCCTTGAGCACGCGTTCAACGTTTTCGCGGGCCACCGGGACGGACCGGACCGGACGGGTATAGGCGCTCGTGGCGAAGAGGCCGATGAAGCGCTGTTCGCCCGTGACGTTGCCTTGGGCATCGAAGCTCTTGACCCCGATGTAGTCCAGATAGACCGCGCGGTGGACCGTGGACCGCGAGTTGGCCTTGGTGATCACCAGCGGACGTTTCTCACGGGCCTTGTCCCGCCCCAATTTGGTCAGTTCCTGCCGGAGCATGGTGGTGCCGGACCTGCGCATCAGGCCCAGCCCGCTCTCGGGGCGGACGTGCAGGACGTCCTGACCGTCTTCAACGGCCAGGTCGTATTCGCGATATCCCAGGAACGTGAAGTTGCCGTCGTCGAGCCAGCGCAATAGCTCGGCAGCGCTTTCCCTGTCGGGGATCTCGGAATTCACGTCAGCAAGTGAATCGGCGATCTCGTGGGCCTTGGCGCGCATCGGCGCCCAATCCTCCACAGCGTCACGCACATCGGAGAGGACCTGCTCCAGGCCCTCGACCAGTGCCGTGACCCGTTCCTGGTCCGGCGTCCCGGCGATTTCGATGGCGATCCAGGATTCGACGGTTGATGTCCCGACCTGATTCATGAAGCCGGCAAGATTCGGCAAGGCGGCGGTGTCCCCGGATGAGGTGGCCTCGGCGGTGTTCACCGGTTCAACGGTGGTCGCGATCCCCTGTTCGTCGCGACGGACCAGGCAAGTCGGGTGAACAACCAGAGTGATGCCTTGTTCCTGTCGGACGATCTCCGCGGTGACCGAGTCAAC
This sequence comes from Glutamicibacter sp. BW78, assembly GCF_002332245.1. Taxonomy (NCBI): domain Bacteria; kingdom Bacillati; phylum Actinomycetota; class Actinomycetes; order Micrococcales; family Micrococcaceae; genus Glutamicibacter; species Glutamicibacter sp. BW78. Next base: position 537,342 of record NZ_NRGU01000038.1, on the reverse strand, counting down.
AAGGAAGGGCATGTCATCGGTGACGACATAGGCGACGGCACGATCTTCCTCCAGGTCGACCGCGACCTTCGCCCGGCCATGCTCGCGCTGGTGCCCGACGCCCAAATGCACCCCGATGCGGTGGCTGAGCTTCTCCGGTGGATACGTTGTCGCGTCCTCCGGTGAGAGATGCCCGTAGTAGGCCTCGGCGAACTGGGGGGTGTTGGTCTCGGCAATGAATCCTGTAGGACTGCCCGACTCCGACGACATCTATTAACGCCTCCGTAAAAGGATGAGGACCGCGCCTTTGCGGTCTCGAACACTTCAAGACTAACCCGAGGACCGGTTAGCTCCCAATGGGCCGTATCAACGGTTGAAGAACCCCGTACGACGGCGGATTTCCACCGAAACGAGGGCTGCGATCTTGCCCCGCAAAATACTGTCGGGGGCCGACTCGGCCAACACACTGCCCTGCAGCAAGGCCCGGTCCGCTGCGTCCGGGTCCCAGGGCAGCATCGCGTCGATCCCGCCCCCTGGCCCAAAGCGCTCCCAACTCTCCAGCAGCGCCCGTTCGGGCGAGGGCCCCACTGCCGAACGACGCACCCGGTTGAAGACCACGCGTGGTGTCGTCTCGGGCAGGATGTCCCGCAGTTCCTCGAGGCCTTTGATCATCCGGGGCACCCCGACGCTGTCGGCGGACCCGACGGCAATGACCTCTGCTGCGGCTTCCAAGACGGTGAGGGCGGCACCGTTGCGTTGCGGGGCAGACGTGTCGTAGGTCAGGTCTTCGTCGCGTTCAAGGAAGGAAGCGACGTCCACGACCACCACATCGGCGCGACGGCGGACGAAGTCCAGCACCCGGTTCAAGGCCCCGGCCCGTACTTCGGGCCAGCGTTGCGGCCTCGACAACCCTGTGGCCACCCGGATCGTCGTCCCACCGACGGCGACGGCGGCACAGGAACGTTCGAATCCGGACTGGTCGAGCATGCCCTGATCGGAGAGCCGACATAGTTGCGCCAGCCCCGCCGACTCGTCGAGCAGCCCCAGGTGGACGGCGACGCTGGCGCCGTAGGTGTCGGCATCGACCAGCAACACCCGCCGGCCGTCCATGGCAGCTTCGGCAGCCAGGTTCACGGCGATCAGGGTCTTCCCAGTCGAACCCACCGGACCCCAGACGGCCAGGACTGGGCAGGGTTCGGGCTGCGCGATGGGTTCTTCCCTCTCGGAGGCCTGCGCACGACGCGCACCGCGCGGTGGCGGTCGGTGGACGCCGGCAACCAACAGTTCGAGCAAGTCGGAGATCGATTGTTCTGTTGCGGTCGTGGGTTCCACGCCGAGGCCCAGCTCGGAGAGCCGAGCGGCATCCGAGGTTTCGTCGGTGATGACCACCGCAGGTACGCCGTGGAAGGACAATTCGTCGGCGAACTCCGCGTCGATGTCCATCGGCGGGCCCATCAGTAGCGCGGCATCGGCCAAACCGGATTCGGCCAAGGCAACGACTTCACTCAGTTCCTCACAGTGCCGCACGATGGTGACCATTCCGCGCAGCCGTTCAAGACGGTCCGCCAAATCTCCGCCCCAGCCCCAGACGACGACGGCGATACTCATTCGGTGGGCCCTCCAGCGGCGAAGACCACTGTCAATTGCGCTTCATTGGCCAGCGCAGAAATCATATCGGGCAGATCCTCATCGCTCACCAGAAGTTCAACCACCTGCCCTGAGGTTCCTCCGAAACCGGAATCAAGCTCATGGATGGCACTGACCTCCACGGTTTCCAGCAGCTTCTTCGGGTCCTCAAAGGTGGTGGAGTTCGCTCCCCGCTCGGCAGCCCACACATCAACTCTCGTGCCGACTGCCACTGCGACGGGCAAGTCTTTGGATAGCTCAACTGATAGAGGTTTACGTCCCTGCGGGTCGCTTCCCCCCAGGGAGGCCAAGGGCACCAGCTCACCACTGCGGATCAGCGTATTGGCCTGCAGACCTTCGGCAAGGGCCTCTTGGGCGGTGAGGTAGTGGTCTTGGACGGAATCTAGGCGTACGTCGACGATGTCCAGCCCGGTGGATTCCACCTTCTCCCCCATGCTGATGTCCTGGTTGGCTACGTAGACCGGAACCGTTTTGTTCTGCACCGACAGCAGGGTCAAGACCCCCGCCACCGCGACGACGACCAAAAGGATGCCAACAATCAGCCGCGGGTCCCTCCACCCGGGTTTGCGCAATCTGCGCGCCGGCTCACTGTGCTGCACATCGGTTGCCACGCTGCCTCAGCTTCCCGCCCACTGCGATGACACAGTCTGCGTTGGTAGGAGAAGTGCCGGTGGATGGTCCCTCCCTGAACGTCAACACTAATGACTCAACCCTTAACACCCAAGGGTCTGAGGCGATCTGTGGATATTCGGCGGTTTTCAGGCCTCATGCCGCAGGACAGCGATCGAGCCAAAGGGAAGCAAGACCACGGATTTCACGTCTGCGCTGCGGCGGTACCCGTCGGCAGGATGTCGGGCCAGACGAATATGGTCGGCTCCGGCATGGTCCAAGGTCCCGCTCCCCAGCAAAACACCATCGACGGCCCACACCGTCACCCGGGCCCGGTCGCGCACGAGCGAACGCAAGGCAGCGCCTTGGCTCACCCGGCGTCGAACGATGGCGTCCTCCACGACCGCGGCACGCTGAGCGGCCACCTCTATCGACCTGACCCCTGCGGCCAGCACCAGATATTCGGCAGTGCCCTCGAGCAGCGATAACCAATTCACCCCCACATGAACCAGTACGCCGCGCAACCGCTGACCGGAGAGCAGGTCAAGAGCTATGTGCCCTCCGGTTTGACCAGCCAGATGGTCCCAGAGCCGCAGCTGAGACCGTTCGATCCGGACCATCTCCTGGATCTCCACGGTGCGCTCCCGCGCCCGGGCAGCATTCAGTTGGGACTCCAGATCGGCGAATAAAGACTCCCAACGCATGGGCCCACCCTATTCCCATGGATAACTGAAGCCTCTGGACAGCAACGACGACAAGTGCAATGATCAACCTCAGACACCAACAAATGATATTAAATGACATCAAACAAGAGGGTGATGATCGTGAGTAGACAAGGGTTGGATGACCCTGAGCAGACGACGTCGGTCATCACCGGGGTGTTAATCGTGCTCTGTGGGATCCTGCTGGTGCTCTGTGGCGCCGTCTGGCTCCACCACGGCATTCCAGGAGGCGGGCCTTCGAGGTACTCCCCCGTCGGTTGGGACCGCAACGCGGCGCTCACCTGTGTCGTTCTGGGATTGGCGGTGATCATCGGATGGCTCTTCAGTTTCCTGGCCGCGCTCCTCAGTGAAATCCTGCGCCGCTGCGGACGGGCGGCAGCAGCCCAGCACACGGCCCGCCTTTCACCGGCCTTTATGCGCCGCTTGGCAGCAGCCCTGCTCGGCTCCCAGCTCCTGGTGGTGCCGACCGCCCACGCCCTCGCTCCCGTTCCCGCCCCAGCCATCTCGGCTGAAACTGTTCCCTTCAGCCTTCCCCGCCCCGATCTCACGGTCCCCGCACCGGAAGCGAGGGTACCTACTGCTTCCCTGGCCGAACCTCCGCTACCAACACCTCAATGGAATGCCGAGCAGCCGGCCGCGCCCATGGACCGACTGATGGGCCAACCAGGCGAAGCAGCCAGCCCGGGGAACACGGTAGTGGTCGGTACCGGAGATTCACTCTGGTTGATCGCCGCCCGGATGGCCGGGCCCGGGGCAAGTGATGCACAAATTGCCCACGACTGGCCTCGCTGGTACCAAGCCAACCGGGAAGCCATCGGCCCAGACCCGGATCTATTGCAGATCGGAACCGTCTTGACCCGGCCACGAGCCGAGCTGGACCAGAACGGAAAGTAGGAGCCATGAGCCACCCAGCACAACCCGATCCCCCGCCACCAAATAGTATTGCCGGTCCCGGGATCGGGTTTTCCGCAGGATCACCGGAGGCAATGATCCGCCCCCTGCCAGTGCGCAAATTCGCTGACCTACTCCCGGCTTCCACCTATCGGTATCCCGCCAAGACCACCGACAGGACCACGCCGGGCCGCCCGGCTTCGGGTGCGCGGCACGAAGCGGGGGAAGCAGCCCGGCGCGAAGAAGTCGCCCACGTGCAGACGATCGTGCGCCTGGTCGCCCTCGCCGCGTTCGAATCGATGTCGGGGGTCAGACCGGTCCACCAGCTGGCCCGTTGGCTTGAAGCCAGCCAGTACGAGAAACTTCGTTGCCGAGTCGCCCTGATCAATGCCACGCAACCCGACGACGGATCCCGATCCCACCGCAACACCAGCATCCGTCGCACCCGGCTCTGCCCGGTGGCGACCGGCGCTTACGAGGCCAGCCTGGTGGTCGCCGAAAACAACCGTGTCCGTGCCGCCGCTCTCCGGGTGGAGCGGCGACACGGACACTGGACCGTTGTCGACCTGCAGTTGGGTTAGCTGCGCTTGGACTTCTTGGAACGACGCTCGGCCCGGTTGGCCTTGCCCTTTGTTTTGTTTTCAGTCGAGGCGGAACGCTGCACATGGGATTCCGGATCGCCATCTTCACTGGGTGAGGTGTACTGCAACGTCGACGGACGGGCCGGCGCGTCCAGGCCAGGGGTGTTCAGTACCGGCGTCGTGGTGTTCGAACGCCCGTCGGTCACCCCGGGCAGGGATACCGGTGTCGGCGCGGCAACCTCGACCTCGAGGTTGAAGAGGAAACCGACGCTTTCCTCGCGGATGGCCTCCATCATCGTCTGGAACATCACGAAACCTTCGCGCTGGTATTCGACCAGCGGGTCACGCTGGGCCATCGCCCGCAGCCCGATGCCCTCCTTGAGGTAGTCCATCTCGTAGAGGTGTTCCTGCCATTTGCGTCCGATCACGCTCAAGACGACGCGGCGTTCGAGTTCACGCAGATTTTCCGACCCAATGGCCCGTTCGCGTTCTTCGTACTGAACGCGCGCGTCGGAGAGGATCTCCTCGTGGAGGAACTCCGGGGTGATGCGGCCGGGGCCACCACCTTCTTCCAGGACTTCGTCAATGGTCAACCCCATCGGGTACAACTGCCCCAGGTTGGTCCACAATTGCTTGAAGTCCCAGTCGTCACCGTGCCCCACGCTCGTCGTCTCGGCCACCATGGCCTTGATCGCGTCCTCCAAGAAATGCTGGACCTGCTCCTGCAGGTCGCCGCCTTCGAGGATACGACGGCGGTCGCCGTAGATGGCCTCACGCTGGCGGTTCATGACGTCGTCGTACTTCAGGACGTTCTTGCGCTGTTCGGCGTTGGTCGACTCGACCTGGCCCTGGGCGGTTTCGATGGCCCGCGAAACGATCTTCGATTCCAGTGCCATGTCCTCGGGCATCGAGGGGTTGTTCATGATCCGTTGGGCCGCGTTGGCGTTGAAGCGGCGCATCAGCTCATCGGTCATGGACAGGTAGAAACGGGACTCCCCCGGATCGCCCTGACGTCCGGAACGGCCACGGAGCTGGTTGTCGATACGGCGGGATTCGTGGCGTTCGGTACCCAGGACGTAGAGCCCGCCCAGCCCGCGGACCTCGTCGGCCTCGGCCTTCACGCTCTCCCGGGCCGCGGCGAAGACCTCATCCCAGACCCGCTCGTATTCCTCCGAATCGCGTTCGGGATCCAGCCCACGGCGTTCCATATCAGCAACCGCCAGGAACTCGGCGTTGCCGCCGAGCATGATGTCGGTACCGCGGCCAGCCATATTGGTTGCCACGGTGACAGCGCCCTTCTTGCCGGCCTGGGCGATCACGGCAGCCTCACGGGCGTGTTGCTTGGCGTTGAGCACCTCGTGGCGGACGCCCTCCTGGGCGAGCTTGCGGGAAAGGTATTCGCTCTTTTCGACGCTCGTGGTGCCGATCAAGACCGGTTGTCCGGCAGCGTGGCGTTCAACGATGTCCTGGGCAACGGCGTCGAATTTGGCGATCTCGTTCTTGTAGATCAGGTCCGACTGGTCCTTACGCACCATCGGTTTATTCGTGGGGATCTCCACGACACCGATGCTGTAGGTGCCCATGAACTCTGCTGCCTCGGTCTGCGCGGTGCCGGTCATGCCGGAAAGCTTCGCGTAGAGGCGGAAATAGTTCTGCAGGGTGACCGTGGCCATGGTCTGGTTCTCGGCCTTGATCTCGACGTTTTCCTTCGCCTCGATCGCCTGGTGCATGCCTTCGTTATAGCGGCGCCCGGCCAGGGTACGGCCGGTATGTTCGTCGACGATCATGACTTCGCCCTTGATCACGACGTAGTCCTTGTCCTTCTTGAACAATTCCTTGGCCTTGATGGCGTTGTTCAGGAAACCAATCAGCGGGGTATTGGCCTCTTCGTAGAGGTTGTGGATGCCCAGATGGTCTTCGACCTTCTCGATCCCTGCCTCCAGCACGCCCACGGTGCGCTTCTTTTCATCGACCTCATAGTCGGTGTCGATCTCCAGCCGGGTCACGAGTCGGGCGAATTCGCTGAACCAGCGGTTCACGTCGCCTTGGGCTTGACCCGAAATGATCAACGGGGTCCTGGCCTCATCGATGAGAATGGAGTCGACCTCATCGACGATGGCGAAGTTGTGGCCGCGCTGGACCAGCTCGTCCTTGCTCCAGGCCATGTTGTCGCGCAGATAGTCGAAACCGAACTCGTTATTCGTTCCGTAGGTGATATCTGCTTCGTACTGCTGGCGACGCACGGAAGGATCCTGGTTGGACAGGATGCAGCCCGTTGTCATGCCGAGGAACCGGAAGACGCGCCCCATCAGGTCCGATTGGTACTCGGCGAGGTAGTCGTTGGTCGTAATGACGTGGACGCCCTTGCCGGAGATGGCATTCAGGTAGGCGGGCCCGGTGGCGACCAGAGTCTTACCTTCACCGGTCTTCATCTCGGCAATATCACCCAAGTGCAAGGCGGCCCCGCCCATGAGCTGGACGTCGAAGTGACGCATGCCCAGGGTGCGGTCCGACGCCTCGCGTACTGCGGCAAAGGCCTCGGGTAGCAGCGAGTCCAGTGAAGCGCCTTCTTGGAAGCGCTTCTTGAAGCCCTCGGTTTCGGCCCGCAGATCCGCATCCGACATGGCCCGGAACTCGTCCTCAAGCAGGTTGATGGCCTCCGCGTATCCGCGCAGTCGCTTCAGGGTCTTCTTGTCGCCGGTCCGCAGGACGCGTTCTAGCAGTGATGCCACGTGGTAGCTCCAAATCTCAGGCACAGGAATTCTGGCTTGACCAGTCTACGGGAGACACGATCGACAGCCCGTTCAAGTTCCCGTGCTTCGCGTCCCCACCGTAGCGGCCAGTTCTAGGGAAAGGCTACCCTCCAGTTGGACCTGCACCGATTCCAAACCGAGCCATTCAGCCATCAGGAAAAGCTCTGACGCGAGTTCAGCGGCAGTTTCGGTGGGCGCTGCGGGTTCTGGGTGGCTGGATCTGACGATGAGCGCGCCTCGGGCACGATCGGCCTTGAGGTCGACCCGGGCCACGATCTGCTCACCCAGCAGGAACGGGAGCACGTAGTAGCCATAACGTCGTTTGGCTGCTGGGGTATAGATCTCGAGCCGGTAGTGGAACCCAAAGAGTTGCTCGAGCCGTCGGCGTTCGAAGACCAACGAATCGAAGGGGCTCAGCAGTGCTCGCGCCCGCGCCGTGCGGGGTTTGAGCGCGCTGTTGTGGAGGAATTGGCGTCCGGGCCACCCCAGGACGTCAACCGGCTCAAGTACCCCTTCCTCGACAAGCCGCTCCACGGCAACTGCCGCGACGCGAACAGGCAACCTGAAGTAATCGGCTAAGCAGCGCACCGTGCCGATGCCATGGGCCCTGGCTGCCGCTTCAACCAGTCGATGGGCCGAGGATTCACGTTCGGCCCCCGAACCTAACGGGACCGGCGCGAGGGGGCCCGCGTCCCGCGCGTGCGGGGGAAGAACCTGGGAGATCAGGGCATAGCGGCGTTCAAACTGGGCGTTTCGACTGGCAACGCCGACCTCTCCGACGGCGAAGAGCGCCTCCAACGCCTCCTTGACCGTGGACCGGTTCCATCCCCAGCCGGAGCGGTCGATCTTCTCGTGATGCCCCAACCGGGCGGCCACTTCACGGGCAGTCAGGGGGCGCGAGGAAGCCAGCAACTCCACAATCCGGTCGGCCAGTTCACGCAGCCACGGACGATCAGAGCTGAAGCTGCCCATCCAGGTCCGCCGTTGCCAGAGCAACAGGTCGGCATGGTGTTCGGGGCGAATAAAGCTGGCTTCATGAGCCCAGTACTCCACCATGCGGCGCGGTGACCGTGAGGACATCCGGTCCACCAGGGCCGGAGCGTAGGGCCCCAAACGAGCAAAAAGCGGAAGGTAGTGCGCCCGGGTCAGAACATTGACCGAATCAATCTGGAGCAGTTGCAGGCGTTCGAAGGTGCGGCCCACCTGCCGGGCGGTTGCCGGGCCGGTGGGCCGTTCCTGATGAAGTCCCTGGGCTGCCAGCGCAATGCGCCGGGCTTGGGCCAAGGTCATCGATCGGGTCATCGAGCCCTACCGGGCTCAGGCACCGTCATCAGACGGCGGCACCCTGTGAACCACGGTACTTCCGCGTTTCCACGGTCTCCTCGTCGGAGTGGTTGTCATCGAGGGTGATGACCCCGTAGTTCCATTGCCGCCGGCGGTATACCACCGAGCTGACACCGGTTTCGGCATCCACGAAGAGGTAGAACGGGTGACCGACGAGTTCCATGCGGTCCACGGCATCGTCCACGCTCATGGTCTCGGAAGGGAAGACCTTGCGGCGGATTTCGACGGGGCTTTCCGCGGCAGCTTCGGCTGCTTCTCGCTCCTGGTCTTGTTCCTGGCGGGTTTGTTCATGCAGGGGCATGGTGCTGCTGACCGGTTCCAGTGTCGACGTCGCCTGGAATACGGCCTTCGGTGTCTGGCGACCGTGGTGAACTTTCCTCCGATCGCGAGCCCGACGCAACCGCTCGAGCAATTTGGCGAAGGCGGTATCGAAGGCCGCGAACTTATCGGCGGCCTTGGCCTCGGCACGGATGGCCGGTCCGCTGCCCACGACACTGATTTCCACTGTCAGCTGGGCTTCGGCCTGCCGGGCGTTGGGTTCCTTGGTGACTTTCACATCGAGGCGCTGGACCTTGCTGGCCAACTGCTCGATCTTGTCCGTCTTCTCGTCCGCGTACTCGCGGAATCGGTCGGATACCGTCACGTTGCGCCCGGTGATGTTCATCTCCATGGTGTCCTCCTACTGACCTCGGGTGACACGACAGCGGCTGAAAGTCTCTCCTTTCAACCGCTGAAGATGGGTTCTTCTCCTCTTGGTGAGGTGCCCATACTCAACCGTAATCCAGGGCGCTGGTTAATCAAGCCTTCCCACCCTTCATTTCGTGATCCGTGTCACGCAAGTGGTGGGAAATCATGAAATGCCGGGTCTGCGGCTCGTCCACCGGCTGGCGTGTCGGCGCCTATGGGGCCAGGTTCATCGAGGTCGGAGCCTTCGTGGTGTCGCGGTGCCGCGGTGGCCGCCACGACGACGGCACCCTCCACCCGGACCCCTGCAGCCTGGAGTTGGTGATGCGCGCGGGCCAGCGTCGCACCGGTGGTGAGGACATCGTCCACCAGAAGCACCGGGCGGTCGGGGATTCGTGGATGCGGGAGCAGGACCATTTTCGCGGCACTGCCCGCGCGGGCCCTGCGTCCCTTACTCTTCTGTGCTGCCCCCGCCCACGGCGGCCCGGGGCGGACCCGCAGGAGCCGGGCGCTGGTGGTGGACGGCGGCAGCAGGGCCCGTCGCTGGATCCAGGCCAGCAGCACATCCACCGGAGCGTATCCACGGTGGGCTCGTGCGAGGCGGGTCGAGGGGATCGGGACGAGCAGAACGCTACTATCGAAACGATCTACTGCCAGCCGGAGGGCCCCTGCCAGGGCTGGCCCCAAAACCCCTGCCAGGGACACTCGTTGACGGTTCTTGAACGCCAGAACGGCGGCTGAGACTTCGCGAGAATAGATCCCGGCGGCCATCACGGGCAAAGGCTCTCCCCCCGGGTCCAGTGGCAAGGATTCGGCTCCTTCCTGCGCTTCAAAGGGGCGCACGGTCGCTGCGCGGAACGCCCCTCGGCAGGTTCGGCACATCACGGCGTCGGGGCTGCGGCAGTAAACGCAGTCGCTGGGCGCGGCCACCGAACCGAGCTCAGCCAACGCCGTCAGCGGCCCCTGGACCGTTGCGGAGAAGACCAGCGAGTCCAGTCCGCGGGCCCAGGATTCGGGTAGCTGCGGGTATTCCATGCCGCCATGCTCCCTGCGGAGCCACCGCGGGGGAAGTCCCGGCAGGTCGGTTGTGGACGGCCTCCGTGTTATCCCGGGTAGGCGAGCTGGCTGGCCTTGCCTTCACGCTTCTTCCAGGTGGAAAACACCTGCGAGTAGACCCCGTCGGGTGTCTCGGCGTAAACCGTTCGTTGATCCCCGGGGCCCGCGGAAATATTGGTCATCCCCAACAGCGGCTCCAATTCCTTGGTGGTTCCGTCCAAGGAGATCTCCTCGGCTTGGACTGCCTTGGTTTTGCTGGGTTTCATCACGACCACGGAATTCGAGGAGTTCCATACTCCCTGTTCTGCCGGGACCGAGGCGTCGAGCTCCAGCGGGTCGGTGAACCCGCGAGGCACCCCTTCGCTGTCGCGGATGATGCCGGTGATGTAGACCCCCGTCTTCCCCTTGATTTTAGCGATCACGAGCGCTCGGGCCCCATCGGGTGAAACCCGGAGGGAGGTCACATCGGCGTTGGACATCCACCCGGCGTTGACTTGGCGGGAAGGTCCGTCCTTTTTGGTATCCGACGGCGTCGCCCGCACCCGGGTTCGTCCGTCGTTGCCGACCGTCCAGGTCCAGCCGTGCACATCGATGCTCGGACGCAGGAGATTCTGGCCGCTCGTCGCCTCGTGGGCCACCCCTGATTCATCAACAGTGAAAAGTTGGGTGCGTTTGCCGTTCAGGAAGGCGAAGCGGTTATCCGCCGGGGACATGGCGGGGTCGCGGGGCTTATAGGCGGAGATGTCTTGGACCCCTCCCACCCGCACGACCCCGTTGCCCTGGTAGAAGACCAAGGATTTATTGGCGATCGCGATCTGGGTGTTCGGGACCGAAGCATCGACGATGGCTTTCGTGAACCCCTCGGCTACGCTGCCCAGGCTGACGGCCCGCTGGGCGACGGTCATCGTGACCGTGTTGACGTTCTGGATCTGGCTCAGTGTCAGCTGGATCTGCTGTTGCATCAGTTGGCGCTGCAGCTCGGTCGCGTCGGTGAACGTCGCCTCGTTCAGGTCCACCGTGGCTCGTTTGGATTCCACCGGGACCGAGGCGCGCGCCAGTTCGCTGCCTTCGGGGAAGGCACTGCCGACGGCATTGCGCAGGTACGGGGCAGGGCCAGCGAGCAGGGCTGCCGTCACGGTGGCGGACAGGCCCTGACGTGTGGCGAACCACCGGTAGTCGGCCACGGCATACGTATTGGTGGAATCATAGAAGTACAGCGGGTACGCCGAGAACACGATCGCGAAGCTTCCCTCCTCCATCATCGTGCCGTTGGGCACCTTGGAGAGCCTCCATTGGCCGTCTTCCTTGGTCAGCTCGAAATCCACGGACTTCGTGGTCTGTTTCTCCTTGCGGGTGAGCAGGCCGTATTCGTCGATACTTGAGGTTTCGGAGACCTCTACCGTGTAGCTACCCTTTTCGACGTTCTCCACGATATTGGGTTCCGAGGCGTAGACGGTTGTCTGGTCTGCGGCCCGCCACTCCCTCGAGAGTTCAGCGGCCAGGTATTCGCGGGCCACACTGTAGTCGTCTTGTGGGGCAATGCCTGCCCGCAGGAAACCTTCGATGATCTGCTGTGGGGAAGCATCCTCCGTTGGTCCTGGAGGGTCGAAGGCGTAGTCGAAGTCGGACTGTCCGGCAGCTTCGGGCGCGCTCGTTCCGACGGGCCCGGACGTAGGAATCGAGGCACATCCGGTGAGCACCAGCAGGACGGCGACGAGGGCGCCTAGCACCATCGAGGCCCGGGCCCGCCCGTCGTATCTGGTCCCGTGCCTACGCATGGGGTCCTCCCGGTCTTCCTGTGTCTGGTTCATCATCGGCAAGATCGTCCGAATCATCGTCCTCACGGCCCGCAGAAGAAACCCGGCCATCGGCCCGGGCGGCTTCCGGGGCAGGGGGTTCGTGTGTGGCCCGTTCGGAGGGCGGGACGGCCCGAAGGATGGAGCCGGGCAACGCAAGATTCCCCGTGGGAAGGGTGGGCAAGGACGCCGTATAGGGGGCTGACTCCCCCGTGCCCAGCGATTGGCCCAGCGCTAGTTGGGTATGGGGCATCAGTGGCAGCGGGGAGGATCCGAGCAGGTCACCCAGATGCCGGGGCAGGGTCAGCCGGAAGCAGGCTCCTTCACCCTTTTCGCCCCAGGCCTGCAACCAACCGCCGTGCAGTCGGGTGTCTTCGGTGGCGATGGATAGTCCCAGCCCGCTGCCTCCCGTGGTTCGGGCCCGGGCCGGATCACCCCGCCAGAACCTGTCGAACACCCGCGAGGCTTCCTCGGGGTCCATGCCGATGCCATGGTCGCGCACGGTGACGGCGACCGCGTATTCGTCCTGGCCTACCGTGATGTCGATGGGATTTCCTTCGCCGTGTTCGACGGCGTTCATCACCAGGTTGCGGATGATCCTTTCGATGCGGCGTGGGTCCATTTCCACGGCGCATCCCTCCTCGGGGAGGTGGACCCGTAATTCGGATCCGAGGTTCTCGGCATGCAGGCTCGCGGTATCCACGACCCGGCGAACCACCGGTACCAGGTCAAGGACCTCCGCATCCAGCAGTGCGGCACCGGCATCGAACCGGGAAATTTCCAAGAGATCGTTGAGCAGGGTCTGGAAGCGCTCGACTTGGTTGTACAGCAGTTCGGCGGAGCGCCGGTTGATCGGGTCGAAGTCCTCGCGGGCGTCGTGAAGTACTTCGGCGGCCATGCGGACCGTCGTCAGTGGGGTCCGCAATTCGTGGGAGACGTCCGAGACGAAGCGCTGTTGCATCTGCGACAGCGTGGCCAACTGGGTGATCTGGTCCTGCAGGTTGGTAGCCATCCGGTTGAAGGAGGTCCCCAGCCGGGCGATTTCATCTTCACCGTGGACCTCTAGACGTTCCTGCAGCTGACCGGCAGCCAGTTTCTCCGAAGCCAAGGCTGCTGTGGAGACCGGGCGAACGACCAGACGCGTGGTGTACCAGGCGATCCCGCCGGTGACGAAGAGCAGCAGAACCCCGCCGATGGCCAGCACCCGGTGGATGAAGTCCAGGGTCTGCTGGACCGAATCGAGGTCGTACACCAGATACAGGGCGTAGTCGCGTCCCGGCGGCAACTGGACCGTCGTCCCGAACGCCAGACCAGGGGTGTCGTAGCTGGCGTGCGGGAAACTAATCGATTCCCAATAAACCCCGGGGCTGTCCTTGACCGTCGAGGCCAGGGTGTCGGGAATGACGGCAGTGGTCAGTCCGCCACTGGCCGTATTGGTGACATAGATGTTTTCCGAACTGGGTAGCGGGGTCAGGATGAAGTCACGTTGGACGCTGGCACCATCACCTTCGACCAGTTTCAACGTGTCGTTGACGAAGGCGACGGTGCTGGACCGGTCGGTGGTGGCTGCGGATTCAAAATTGGATTTGACCTGGTTCAGGCCACGGACCGATTCTTCCTGGACCTGGTTGAAGCGTTCCTGGAACAGGCCGTCGGCGATCTGGTTCGACAGGAAAATGCCGGCCCCGAGCATGGCCAGGGCAGAGAGCAGCACGGTGGTGGCCACGGCCCGCAACTGCAGCGAACGTCGCCACGCGGTGACCATGCGTTTCCACCGGGAGCCTTCAAGGGTGGCCCGCGGGCGCCGGAAAAAAGCCTGGGAGACCGGCGGTTCCCCGTCGCCGGGTTCCGCCGCCGGGGTGTCCGCGGCGGAAGTGTCCATGCTCAGCCCTGTCCGGCCTTATATCCGACCCCGCGCACGGTCAGGACGACTTCCGGGTTCTCCGGATCGGTTTCGACCTTGGAACGCAAACGCTGTACATGGACATTGACCAACCGGGTATCGGCGGCATGCCGGTAGCCCCAGACCTGCTCGAGGAGCAGTTCACGGGTGAAGACCTGCCACGGCTTCCTCGCCAACGCCACCAGCAAATCAAATTCCAGCGGCGTCAAGGAGATCGGTTCCCCGGCCCGGGTCACCGAGTGGCCGGCCACGTCGATGACCAAGTCCGCGATTTTCAGTGTCTCCGGGGCGTGCTTCTCCCCCGGGCGCATCCGTGCCCGCACCCGGGCAATGAGCTCTGCCGGTTTGAAGGGTTTCGGGACGTAGTCGTCAGCCCCCGATTCCAGTCCACGGACAACGTCGGCCGTATCGGATTTCGCGGTCAGCATGACGATCGGGACATCGGCTTCGGCACGGATCAACCGGCAGACCTCGATGCCATCCATCCCGGGCAACATCAGATCCAGCAGGACCAGGTCCGGTTTGACCTCTCTGAACGTGTCCAATGCTTGCGCCCCGTCATAACAGAAGACCGGGTCGAAGTCGTCGTTGCGCAGCACAATACCGATCATCTCGGCCAGCGCCTCGTCATCGTCGACCACTAAAACTCGGGCCTTCATGGCACCCCTTTTCCGTCTGAACGTCTCACTGGTGTCTCTTTGAACCTGCCCCCCCACTATAGGGGTCAGCGGTGCGCCCCCTGCAGCGGCGCACCGCATCCCGTTAGGCTGGTCCCGACACTGACGCGATGCTAGGGGCACCAACGCCATGACTGAAAACCCACCCAATCCCGACGAGCGCCCCGGTTCCGAGACCGGTCGCGACGCGGGAGAACCGGATGCTGCCGCCCATCCCGCGGCCCCCGGGGGTTTCGAACCGCCGGTGGCTCCCAGCTGGCAGAACCCGCCACGACAGGGTTGGGGTGCCCCTCCAGGCCAGGGGTGGGGCGGATCGGCTGCCGGTTCCTGGGGAGGCCAAGCGGCCCCCGGTCCGGGGATGCCCCCGCCCGGACAAGGAATGCCTCCGGCGGGCCCGTACGGTTATGTCCCCCCGCCGAAACCGGGGGTCGTCCCGCTACGCCCGCTCGGCTTTGGGGACATGCTCGACGGCGCTTTCCAGGCCATCCGCCGTAATGCAGGATCCACCTTGGGCTTATCGGTGATCGTTCAACTCTTCGTCGGGACCATCAGCGCACTCGTGGCCATTCCGCTGTTCTCCGCCATCGCCGACCCCTCCTTCGTGGAAAGTGCCGAACCCGATTTCACCGCACTGACGGGGTCATTGGTCACCATGGTCGGCGGCAGTTTGGCGGCTGGACTCCTCTCGGTTTTCCTCGTGCTCATTGTCCAAGGTGCGATCACCATTCCCGTGCTGCGCGCAACGCTGAACCGCAAGACCCGGTTTGGTCAGGCCCTCAGGATCTTGCGCCCCTCCATCGGCAGGATCCTGCTCGTCGCCCTGCTGTTCCTGATCGCCGGAATCGCTGCCCTGGCCCTCTGCGCCGGCATCGTCGCCGTGGTGGCTTTCAATGCCAGCACGGCAGCCACCTTCACCACCGCCGCCATCGTTCTGGTCGTGGCCATCCCCACGGCGATCTGGGTGTCGATCAAGCTGACGTTCACCGTCCATGCCCTCGTGGCGGAGGATCTGCGGCCCCTGGCGGCCATGGCCAGATCCTTCAGCCTCGTGAAGTCCTCCTGGTGGAGGTGCTTGGGGATCCTGCTGCTGACCGGCATCATCGTGGGGATCATCGCCAGCCTCATCACCTCCCCGCTGAGCATGATCGCCGGGATGCTGGGAGGATTCCTGGCCCCCGACGATCCTGCGGCGGCTGTCGGCCTATTGGTGAAGATCAGCTTCGTCACCACGATTCTCACGGCCATCGCCACGGGGCTGGGCTTCGCCTACGAATGTTCGGTCACCACGCTGCTCTACACCGATCTGCGGATCCGTCGTCACGGCTTCGATATGACCTTGCTGCGGGAATTCGATAGCGGCGTCGATGCCCCGATCCCCGGGCTGCCGAGCGTCGCCACAACCGGATATAACCCCGGATACCCGGCGGGCAACTGAACCGATGTCCCCGCTACTCCCCAGCCACCTGCAGGCCCTGACCTATTTTCCTGATCGGGACGAAGCCACCGGCGACCTGGTCCAGGAGCTGGCCCGGCAGGAGTATGCCCGGGCGTTGCCGAACCCCATCGTGGTCTTCCTGAAACAGGTGTGGGGCGACTTCCTCCAATGGGTGGAGTCGTTGAATGCGCTGACCCCGAATCTGGGGTGGCTGGTGGTCCTGCTCGCCCTGGCGATCGTCATCACGCTGATCATCCTCTTCGCCCGTCCCCGCCTGCAACGCCGGGCCCGTCGGGCGCAAACGGCAGGTGCAGCCGTGGACCTGGATGCTTCGCTCAGCGCCCAGGACTACCGGCGTCGGGCAGATCGTGCCTTCCTCGCTGCCGACTATGCCACCGCCGTACTCGAACGCTTCCGCGCCCTGCTGGCCCGGGCCGAGGAGCGCACCCTGCTGGACCCCCAACCCGGACGCACCGCCAGCGAGGTCTCCACGTCACTCGGGCTGGCCTTCGGCGAGATGGCATCGGCGCTGCACGCGGCAGCGACGCTCTTCAACACGGTGCATTACGGCCATCATGAGCCCACCGCCGAAGACGTCCGCTGGCTGGCCGAACTCGAGGAGCAGCTCTCCACCGCCACCCCCGGTGCCGCCCCGACAACGCCGGGGTTGGTGGTGCCACGATGACGCGAATGAACGACGGCGAACGCCTCCTGACGGCCCCGCGCCCGGAGTCCGCCCGTTCGGTGTGGCTGGGCCGCTGGCGGACCTGGCGACTCTGGATCGTCATTGCCCTCCTCGCCGTGCTCGCGGCCATCTACTATGCCGTGGCCAATGGACCGAACGACACCCGTGTCCTGAGTCCGCAAAATGCAGCACCCGACGGCGGGAAGGCCGTGGCACGAGTCCTGGCGGACCATGACATCACCGTGGAACAACCCGAAGGATTCGATGACGCCCTGGCAGCCTTACGGGCAGGGGACGGGGCTTCCACGTTGTTACTCCACGACGCGGGCGGGTTCCTGAATCAGGAGCAGCTCACCGAACTGGATGAGGCCGCCGGGAAGGCGGTGCTGGTGGAACCGGGTTTCGCGGAAGTTCGTGTCTTTGCCCCGTCGGTCCGGCCCGCAGGGGTCGTCCCGACCGATACCGACTCTCCGGTGGCCGCGCACTGTGCCGTGCCGGCCGCCGCCGAAACCCGTGAGGCCGCCGCCGGCGGGAAAATGTACCGGGCCGCCCACGGGTGCTTCTCCTACGGGACCTCCGGCCAGGATGCTTATGGTTACGTCGTGGAGGGTACGACGACGGTTCTGGGGAATCCCGCTGTTCTGGACAACGGCCATGTGCTGGACTTCGGCCATGCCCCGCTGGCTTTGCGCACCCTGGGTGCCGAGCCGAACCTGATCTGGTATCAGCCCACAGCTGCCGATCAGGTGTTCACCGGTCCGGCAGCAAACCCCTTCGAACTACTGCCCGGTTGGGTCACCCCTGCCACCGGATGGCTGATGCTCGTGGGAGTCATCGCGATCCTCTGGAGGGCCCGCCGCGACGGGCCACTGGTGACCGAGCCGCTTCCCGTCGTCGTCCCTGCTTCGGAGACCGCCGAGGGCAGGGCGCGCCTCTACCGGGACGGGCAGGCCATCGACGCTGCCGTCGCCGCCCTGCGTTCCGCCTCCTTGGACCGTCTGGCCGGGTATCTACGGCTTGGACACGTCTCCAGCGCCGATGACATCGTCGCCACGGCCGCCAAGGAATCGGGGATCCCCGGCTCCCGCCTGCGCCGCCTCTACTTCCCCGATCGGATCACCGGCGACGCCGGCCTGGTCGAATGGGCCCAAGAATTGCATACCGTCGAAAAGGAGATCGGGATCCCGTGAGCGAACAAGTCAAAGAGGCAGATACGGTCCGCCAAGCACTATTGGACGTACGTCACGAGGTGTCCAAGGCCGTCGTGGGACAAGATGCCACGGTCACCGGGCTCCTCATCGCCCTGCTGGCCCAGGGCCATGTGCTCCTGGAAGGGGTTCCCGGCGTCGCGAAGACCCTGATGGTGCGCACCCTCTCGGCAGCACTTGACCTGGATACCAAACGGGTGCAGTTCACACCCGATTTGATGCCTGGCGATGTCACCGGTTCGCTGGTCTACGACGCGAACACCGCCGATTTCAGCTTCCGCGAAGGCCCGGTGTTCACCAACATCATGCTCGCGGACGAGATCAACAGGACCCCACCCAAGACGCAGGCCTCGTTGCTGGAGGCCATGGAAGAGCGTCAAGTCAGCGTGGACGGGATCAGCCGCCTGTTGCCCGAGCCGTTTATTGTGGCGGCGACGCAGAACCCCGTCGAATACGAGGGCACCTACCCGCTTCCCGAGGCCCAGTTGGACCGGTTCCTGCTCAAACTGACCATGGATCTTCCCGAACGCGAGGACGAAATTGAGATCATCCGCCGTCACGGCGCCGGTTTCGACCCCCGTGATCTGGCGGCAGCCGGGGTCCGTGCGGTGGCCAGTGCCGATGATCTGGCGGCAGCCCGCCGGGCCGTGGCGCAGGTGACGGTGTCACCGGAGGTCATCGGCTATATCGTCGATATCGCCCGGGCTACCCGCAATGCCCCCAGCTTCCAGCTGGGCGTCTCCCCGCGTGGGGCGACCGCCCTGTTGAACACCTCGCGGGCCTGGGCCTGGCTCTCCGGCCGTGATTTCGTGGCCCCCGACGACGTCAAGGTCCTCACCCTTCCCTGCCTGCGTCACCGGGTCTCCCTGCGGCCCGAGGCCCAGATGGACGGTGTCGGAGCGGATGATGTCCTGCAGTCCATCCTGGCCACCGTGCCGGTCCCCCGCTAGGGCACGGCATGGCCCTATACCGCCGTTTCGTGTGGCTGGCCCTGGCGGGGTTGGTGCCCATCGTCCTCTGGCCCGGAGTCCTGACGATCGTGGTGACCCTGTGCGTGCTGGTGGCACTGGCCGGACTCGATATCTCGCTGGCCGCCTCACCCCGGTCGGTGATCATTGAGCGGGCCATCCCGCGCAGTGTGCGCCTGGGTGAGCCGGCCACCGCCCAGCTCTTTCTGCGCAATGCCGGAGCACGCCGCTTGCGGGGTTCCGTCCGCGACGGCTGGCAGCCCTCCGCCGGGGCCAGGAACACCCGGCGTGTTGTTGATTTGCCGGCCGGCGAGCGCCGGGCCTTCGCGATCGGCCTGCAACCGGTACGCCGCGGCGATCTGTCGGTGCACCACACCACCGTCAGGTCCTCGGGGCCGATGGGTCTGGCGGCCCGTCAGCTCACCCATTCCAGCGAAGGCACCCTGCGGGTGTTGCCTCCCTTCCACGCCAAACGCCATTTGCCCTCCAAACTCCAGCGCCTGCGCGAATTGGATGGGCGAGCGGCCATCCAGGTCAGGGGTGCCGGCACCGAATTCGATTCGCTTCGCGACTACGTCCGCGGCGACGACGTGCGCTCCATCGACTGGCGGGCCACTGCGCGCCGGCAGAACGTCGTGGTGCGGACGTGGCGTCCCGAACGGGACCGTCGGGTGGTCATCGTTCTGGATACCTCCCGCACCTCGGCGGCCCGGGTGGCCGACGAGCCACGTCTGGACACCGGAATCGAGGCTTCCCTCCTGTTGGCAGTGCTGGCCGAACGCGGTGGGGACCGGGTCGACTTCCTGGCCTATGACCGCAGGCCACGGGCCAGGGTCGAATCGGCCTCCAAGGCCGTCATGCTCAACCAGTTGGTCGAGGCGATGGCCCCCTTGGAGCCAGAACTCATCGAAGCCGATTTTTCTGGTCTGCCGGCACAAGTTCGGGCCATCTCCACGCACCGCTCGCTGCTGGTGTTGCTGACCGCGTTGGACTCCGGGGCCGTGGAGGAGGGACTGCTGCCCGTTTTGCCGGCGCTCACCTCCCAACATGTGGTGGTGATCGCCGCCGTGCGCGACCCGGTGCTGGACGAACGTTCCGCCGATGTCTCGGATGCTGGTGCCGTCTACCGGGCGGCCGCCGCGGCCAGGACCCTGCAGCAGCGGGAGGCGTTGAAAACCCAGCTGCGTGCCGTGGGCGCCGAAATCGTTGACGCCACCCCGTGGGAACTCCCTCCCCTGCTGGCCGACACCTACATCCGGCTCAAGGCCACCGGGCGACTTTGAACCACCCGGCCGGTATCGGGTGGGCCGGTGGGGCCACAACAGCCTCCGGGGTCAGTGGGAGCCAAGGAACTGCAAGACCCGGGCCAGCAGCGTATCCGTCGCCCCGGCGTCGTACTCGGCGGTGGAGGAGTCGGTGAACAGGTGGCCACCTCCCGGGTAGAGAAACATCTCGGCTACCGGAGCGTGGGCGAGCAGGTCGCGGGCTGCTTCGAGATCGCCGCCGTCGATGAAATACGGGTCCTCTTCTGCGGCATGGATTTGTACCGGGACCGCTGCGGGCCAGCTGGGCGAGAACTCGGTGACGGGTACGCAGGAGGAGAAGAAGAGAGCCCCGGCCGCCCCGGGACGCGTCTGCGCTAGTTTCTGGGCCGGGAGGACACCCCAGGAGAATCCCGCGTAGACCAGTTCGGGTCCGAGCTCCTCCGCCGCCCGGGTACCGCGGCCCACCAGTTCCCCGAAGCCGATCTTCGAAGCGTGGGCCACTCCCTCGTCGATGGTGTCAAAGCTGTGTCCGTCAAAGAGGTCCGGGGTGTGTACTGTATGTCCCCCGGCCCGCAGGAGTTCGGCGAACCCCTCGATGCCGGGGGTCAGCCCCAGTGCGTGGTGGAATAGAACGACGTCGGCCATGGTGGTGCCTCCCGAAGCGGTATACGGTGTGGCGGCGGGCCCGTGGACCCGATCCCAGAATGGTGGAATGGATGCGCAATGACAAGGTTTCCGCCCCGGCAGCGGGGCTGGATTACACCTCTACGGCCCGCCGTCCCGGCTGGCTGGACCTTCCCGCTCCCGTCAGGGACTTGCTGAGCGACTGGGTCGGTGGACGCATCGATGCCGTTGAAATCGCTGGCGGTGGTTTCACCCACGGGTTTGCCGCCGTACTGCGTGGCCCGCGTCCGCTCTTCGCGAAGGCCATCCCGGTGGATGATCCGCACATCGCCCCGGCCTATGCCCGCGAGGTCGAGGTGCTGGCGGCACTCCCCCCGGGGGCCCCGATCCCGCAGCTCGTCGAAGATGATGTCCTGGCCGGGTGGCGGGTTTTCGCCACCACGGCTCTGGACGGGTGGATGCCCGGCGCACCGTGGACCCTCTCCGATGCCCGGGCCATCCATGACAGTTGTCTGCTCACCAACCGGCTGCTGGAGAACGCTGCCGGAGCGTTGCCCGCCCTTGAACTCCTCGAAGAGCAATGGGCCGCCGGAATCTCCGAACTAGACGGGGGTCATCTGGTCCTGGATATCGGCAGGCGCCCCGACTATCTGCCCTCCTGGTTCACTGGGCCCTCCGGTGACGAACTGGCCAGGTCCATCCTGCAGGCCGCCTCCCGCATCGAGACCGCACTGCACGGTCCCGTCCCGCTGAACAACGACCTGCGCGCCGATAACGTGCTCATCTCCAGTGCGCCGTCCTGCGGTTTCCCCGCGGGCACCGCGTGGATTTGTGATTGGAACTTCCTGGCCAGCGGCCCGGGCTGGGCCGATTGGGTGGTCCTCTGGCCCCAGATGCACGACGGCGGTATGGACCTTCAGGAGATCGCCTCCTGGGAGCTGACGTCCACAGCCGACGCCGCTGACCTCGACACGTGGTTATCCGCTCTGTTCATCTACTACGCGGCCGCGGGCACCCGTGAGCCACTGCCCACCAGCCCGAACCTGCGCAGCCACCAACAGCTCTGTGCCCTCCAGACGCTGGAACTGCTGGCCCTGAGGTTCGGCAGCCACGATCAGGCCTAGGACAGTCGGTATTTGAAACCGATATGCGAACCGACGAATCCCAACCGTTCATAGAACCGGTGGGCTTCGGCCCGGGAGGCGTCTGAGGTCAATTGGACCAGGGAGGCACCCAGGGCGGGAGCGGCCGTCTCGATGACCCAGTGCATCATCGCGGAACCGATACCCGCGGACCGATGCCCGCTGTCCACCCGCACCGCCTCCACGAGCAGCCGGGTGCTGCCGCGGCGGGCCAGGCCCGGGGTCCGGGTGAGCTGCATGGTTGCCACGGCACTGCCCTCCGGATCCTCGGCGAGGATGACGTCGTTGCCGGGGTCCTCCATGATGGCCTGCAACGCCACCCTGTAGGGCGTCGGGTCGTGGCCGCGGCCCCCATCACCCCGGGAGGCGCTGAGCCCGTCATCGGCCAGGAGTTCCATGAGAGCCGGTACATCTTCCATCTGCGCGCGGCGTAGGGTCCAGACGCCTCCGGGGGCCCGAAGAGTGCTCGGAAGGCTGAGGCTCGCTAGCATCCGGTGTCCACGCTTTCCTTCACCTGTGGGGCTCAACCGCCCAGCCGGACCTGGTCCAGGGCCTCGGCCGTCTGCGTGATCCGGCGCAGCACCCGCCGGGTGGTCTCGGGAGTGGTCGTTTCCAAGCCGGGCGCCGGCATGAGGGTCACCGCGCCGAGCAGGGCATCCGGCAGTCCCAGCATGCGGAAGCGTCGGTGGACCGCCTGCACTGCTGCCTTCACTCCCAGCAGTTCCTGCTCAGGGTTCAGGGTTTCGAGCCAGAGCTGGCCGCCCTGGTCCACGAGTTCCGCGCAGCGTTCCCAGGCGGCCAGCTCGGCGCGTTGCCCGTCGAGGCAGACGGTGTCAAAACCCGCGGCGAGGGAGTCGGTGATCAGTTCGGGCCAGGAGGGGCCTCCCGCGGGGAATCCGGTCCCCGGGGCCAGGACCACGGTTTCCGCCCCGGCCTCGCGCAGTCCTTGGACGAGGCCCTTCCAGTGTTTGGCTGCTTCCTGCCGGTCCACGGCCCGCAGGTTCCTATACCCGCTGGCGGTGGGGACCGCACCGCCGAGGACCGCGGCGGCTTCCGGCTCTTCCACGACCACGGTCAGCGGGGTGGCACCGGTGACCCGCTGGACGTCATGGACATGTTTTGCTGCCCCGTCGGCCAAGGAATCGGCCAGGTCTCGTCGGGCGCCGACGTCGGAAAGGATTTTTTCCCCGTGGTGCAAAGAGATTCCCACGGAGAGGGAGAGGGGACCCCGCAGCTGGACCTTCAGGGCGCCCGGAGCGTTTCCTGCGGTTCCAATGACATCGCCCAATACGCCCAGATCGGTGCTCAGGGCCGATACGGCGCGACGGTAGTCCCGGCCGGGCCGGTCGGTTAGACGCCAACCATGGGGTTGGACGTCGACGTACAGCTCGGTCAAAAGGCTGGCGGTGCGGCCCAGGGCATCTGATCCGACCCCCCGATCGGGCAACTGGATCAGATGCGGAAGATGGGGTGCGCCGAGCTCACCACGGATGATGCGGGTGGATTCGAGCGGGTCGGTCCCGGGCAACGGCCCCTGACCGGTAGCGCGGACACTGCTCAGCTCTCTTCGCCTCCCTCGGGGGCCCGCGAGGCCGAAATGGCCTGGTGATGGCGGATAACCTCGTCGATCACGAAATTCAGGAACTTTTCGGCAAAGGCAGGGTCCAGATGTGCTTCGGACGCCAACCTGCGTAACCGGGCGATCTGGGCGACCTCGCGGTTCGGATCCGCAGGAGGCAGCTGGTGCTCCGCCTTGAGATGACCGACCTTTTGCGTGGCCTTGAAACGCTCGGCCAGCAAATAGATCAAGGTGGCGTCGATATTGTCGATGCTTCCGCGCACGGACAATAATTCCTCCATGACTTCGGGGTCCACGCTCCCGGCCAGGGAGGAGGCGGTGGGGTCGTAGTCCTCACCCGTGGCGGGCTGGGCGTGCGGCTCATTGCTCATGGTTCCCATCCTAGTTGGGAGCGGGCCCGATACCCGGTGGTATTACGCGGTGCGCTGCCGCTTCACCGGCAGTTTCCACAGCAGCAGGCCGGCCAGGATCAGCGGGAGGATCCATCCGGTCCAGCCCAGCGGTGCAATGACGAGCATGTCAAGATCCGAGGTGGATGCGAAAACCAAAAACAGCCCGGCAGCAGCGTTGAGGGAACCATGGGCCAGGGCTGCCGGCCAGACGCTTCGGGATGCCAGGCGCAACCAGGCGAATACGGCACCGAAGCTGATCGTCATCCCGCACATGGCCAGCAAGCTCAACCAGCCAGGAACACCCGGATAGTTGTAGCCCAGCAGGATCAACGGGGCATGCCAGAGCCCCCAGATGATGCCGGAGATGAGCACGGTCGCCGTTTTTCCGCACGGTTCCAGCCGGGAAACCAGCCAGCCACGCCAACCGATCTCTTCGCCCAGTGCCGGAACCAGATTGATGATCGAACCGAGCAGGACGTTGAACAGCTGCGAGGCAATGAGCAGCGCGGCTGGCATGGACATGATCTGCTCGGCCGCTTGCGGGGCCTGCTGGGCCATCAGCCCCCGCAGCACCGGCAACTGGGCGAAATCTGCCGGGTAGAGGCCCAGAACGGCCCCCAGCAGCAGCCCTCCCATGACCAAGAGCATCGGCAGCAGCCATCCGGCGGCCACAAAGGCGAGCAATGGCCCCACGGGTTTGAGCGGCCACAGACCCAGGCTCCGGGCGATTCCGGGGCCACCGGGGCGCTGGTCCGTCGGTTCGGCGAAGCGGGTGACCACGAGGGCCGCCACGGTCGGGGTGAGCATCATGACCAAGGCGTAGAGCGTGAAAAGCGGGTCCCCCAGCCCCTGGCCCCCGAACCAGAGCGGCAGTGCCACGAGCCACGCCAACGCATAGGCGATCACGACATAGTAGACGATGGGTTTCAGTCTGATCGATCGCATGGGCGAGCACCTCGGAGGTCGATGGGAAGGCCGGTTCCACCCTAATGCCAGCGCGGGAGTCCGGGCGCCGATGGCCTAGAGTGGAAGGGCCATGATGACTAGACGAGACGCCGCGATTGCCCTGGACATCCCCCTCGAGATGGCCACCCGACATGGGATCCCCAGCCGGCTCGAAGAATCCCAGCTCGCCGCGCTGCAGGACGACCCGCCGCAATGGCTCATCCAGTCACGGCAGAACCGGCAGGGCAAGCGCCCCGTCTGGGTTCATCTGGTCTGCACGGTCTGCGGGCGTGCCGAGGCGGCCCGCCCGAAGAAGTGGTGGCCCGACTTTGATTTCGTGTTCTGTGACACCCATTCCCCCAGCGAACTGCCCGCGGTCCCTGCCGGACGCGTGCGCTGTGAGTACGAGCAGGTCGCTGGCCGGCTGACCGGGGTCGTCGACGAGGCCGCCAGCTAATTCCCTGCCGCACCCCGCCAGGATCTTCTACGAGGAAATGCTGGCAGGGTCCCAGGACAGGCTGCGTGCCGTGTCGATGGTCGCCTGACCGAGCACGCGTGTGCCCTGGTAGATCACCATGGTCTGTCCCGGTGAGACTCCCTGGAGCGGGTCGCTGACATCGACGACGAGTTCGCGAACCGATTCGCCGTCCTCCCCCGTTGCTTCCTCAAGCCAACCAATGGCTTCGACGGGGTCGGCGTGGGCACGCACCTGGACCATGCAGTCGAAGCGTTCCCCGGCCATCGCTTCCTTCAGCGGCAGGCCCGCCCAACTGACTTTGATTCCCCGCAGTCGATCGACCGAGAGCAGCTCCTTGGGGCCGACCACGACCTGGTTGTCCTTGGGGCGGATCTCCAACACGAAGCGCGGTTTCCCGTCGGAAGCGGGACGGCCGATCTTCAGCCCCTTGCGCTGGCCGACGGTGAAGGCGTTGGCTCCAGGATGGCTGCCCACGGAGTTGCCTTCATGATCCAGGATCTCCCCCTCCTTGAGTTCGATGCGTTCCTCGAGCCAGCCACGGGTGTCACCATCGGGGATGAAGCAAATGTCGTGGCTGTCCGGCTTTTTCGCGACCGATAGGCCACGCTGCTCGGCTTCGGCGCGCACCTCGGCCTTGGAGGGTGTGTCAGCCAACGGAAACAGTGAGTGGCCGAGCTGCTCATGGGTCAACACCCCGAGCACGTAGGACTGGTCCTTGGCCCAATCGGCTGCGCGGTGTAGTTCCGGGTTTCCCTCGGCATCGGTGATGACCTTGGCGTAATGGCCGGTGCACACGGCGTCGAAGCCCAGGGCGAGCGCCTTCTCGAGCAGGGCTGCGAACTTGATGCGTTCGTTGCAGCGCATGCACGGGTTGGGGGTGCGTCCTGCCGCGTATTCGGCGATGAAATCGTCGACGACGTCTTCCTTGAAGCGCTCAGAGAAGTCCCAGACATAGTAGGGGATGTCCAGCTTGTCACAAGCCCGCCAGGCGTCATTGGAATCCTCCACGGTGCAGCAGCCCCGGCTGCCGGTGCGCAGGGTTCCCGGCATACGGGACAGCGCCAGGTGCACGCCCACGACGTCGTGGCCGGCGTCCACGGCACGCGCCGCCGCCACTGCGGAGTCGACCCCGCCGCTCATTGCTGCCAATACCTTCATACTTTTAATCCTGTTCCTGCTGTTTGGATCCTGCTTTTCTTGGCAGCCATTCCTGCCTGTTTCGCCCGCTGATGCGCTTCGGGCAGGGCCGCGACCAGGGCTTGGACGTCGGCGACCGTGGTGGTGTGCCCGATCGTGAACCGTTGGGCCCCACGGGCCGCCTCCTCCGTGCGCCCCATGGCCAGCAACACGTGGCTGGGCCGTGGTACCCCTGCCGTGCAGGCAGAGCCGGTGGAGGATTGCACGCCGAGCATGTCCAGCACGAAGAGCAACGAGTCCCCTTCGCAGCCGGGAAAGGTGAAATGGGCGTTGCCCGGCAACCGGTCCCCGGTGGCGCCTTCAACGGCTGGCCCGGAGAGTTCGGCATCGGGTACCGC
This sequence comes from Glutamicibacter sp. BW78, assembly GCF_002332245.1. Lineage (NCBI taxonomy): Bacteria > Bacillati > Actinomycetota > Actinomycetes > Micrococcales > Micrococcaceae > Glutamicibacter > Glutamicibacter sp. BW78. The sequence continues at coordinate 510,444 of NZ_NRGU01000038.1, read as the reverse complement.
CTGGCGGACGCCGGCAATCAGGGAGTCCCGCAGTCCCGCCAGCCGTTGGGATTCGGCCGCGAGATGGCCGACTGCCTCGCTGGCTGCCGCGGCAAAGGAGGCCGCTGCGGCAGTGTTCAAGGTCCCCGAGCGCAAGGCTCTTTCGTGGCCGCCGCCGTGTTGTACTGCGGTGAGGACGACATCGCGACGGACCAGCAATGCCCCGATGCCGACGGGGCCGCCGATCTTATGGGCGCTGATGGCCATCGTGGCCAGGCCGGAGGCCCGGAAATTCACCTCGAGGGAAGTAAACGCCTGGACGGCGTCGGAGTGCAGCGGAATGCCGTAGGCCGCCGCGATGGAGGCCGCTTCGGCGACCGGCTGGACGGTACCGACTTCGTTGTTCGCCCACATCAGGGTCGCCAGCGCCACCGTGCCGGGGTCGCGGGCAATTTCGGCCTCGAATTCATCGAGCCGGATCCGCCCTGTCTCATCGACGCCGATCCAACGTATTTCTGCCCCTTCATGGGCGGCCAGCCATTCCACGGTGTCCAGCACGGCATGGTGTTCCACGGTGCTACACAGGATTCTCCGGCGTGCCGGTTCTGCCGCGGTACGGGCCCAGTAGAGCCCCTTGACCGCCAGGTTGTCCGATTCCGTACCACCGGAGGTAAAGATGACCTCCGAGGAATGTGCCCCGGCGGCCGCGGCAAGGCTCTCGCGGGCTTCCTCGACAACGGTATGGGCACGACGACCTGCACCGTGCAGGGAGGATGGGTTCCCTGTACGGCTCAATTCGTGGGTCAGCACGGCGAGCGCGGACGCCGTCATGGGCGTGGTCGCCGCGTGATCGAAATACACGGGCTGGGTGGCGGACACCGCTCGATTCTACCGCCGGAGCGGCGGATGTCAGTACCCGTCATGCTCCGGAGCAGGGTTGATCCGGTCACCATTGATCCCCAAATCGGTGTCGAGGGTGATGGCGCGGGCTTCGAGACGCTGGTCGTGGCAGAGCTCGTGGATGAGATCCGCTGGGCCACCGACGATGGTCGAGTCCTCGTAGAGCTCGGTGGAGAACATCCAGGAGCGGTCGGTCCCCCACGCCAGGTTTGGTGCCTGCCGTTCGGCAAAGCCCTGCCCCGCTTTCCACAGCGGGGAGGCCACATCCTCGAGGCTGCCGAAGAAGAGGTAATAGGAGCGGTAGCCCTCGGGCCCGATCTCGAGTTTCCCGCCCTCAAGCACGTCGGCGGAGAAGGCCGGGCGTTTGAGCTGTTCACGGAGCAGTGCCTCGCGCTGGGCTATGTCGGGGTCCGTCGGCGGCTCGTCGGTGCCGAGCACCTCGACAGCGTCCCCACCACGGATGAAGGCATAGCCGTCCCACAACCCCAGATAAGCCTCGGGGCCCGCATGACGGGAAATGAGCTCGGCCACCGCGGTCAGGTCGGCGACCGGCAGGCCGTCACCGGTGGGCGCTTCACCGTCCCAAGCGTCTTCGGTCCAGGCCATCCCGGTGTCGTCGATGCCGGAGACCGCGGAGAACTGGGCGCCCGCATGCAGAACGGTTCCGCGTTGGAGGGCGATATCGGACCAGCGCACAGGGTTTCCGTCCTCATCGGCAGCCGGGTGGAAGATCCGGGCATAGGCGTCGAATCCTGCGGGGATCTGCGCGGCTACCGTTGTCGCCGGCGGTCGGGTCGAGAGGACCTTTTGGAGTGCGTGGGCGATCCACTGTCCGGGCTCTGCCCCGGCGAACGTCATGGCCATGCCTCCACCCTACAAGTCCGGGGGCTGGTAGAACTGAGGGGACCCGTCCCGAGGAGCCTGACCCCCGTGAGCATGTATCTACCCCATCTCGTTCATCCAGTCCACGACTTCGCGCATCGTCGAATCGACTTTTCGCAGCAGGTCGCGGTGATGGCGATCATTAACCGGACCCCCGATAGTTTCTACGAGGGCGGGGCGACCTTTGCCCTCGACGCCGCTGTCGATGCGTCGCTGGCTGCCGTTCACACTGGAGCGCAGTGGCTGGATATCGGCGGGGTGCCGTTTGCTCCGGGGCCGGAACTTCACTGGCAGGAAGAGGCCGAACGGGTGGTCCCGGTCATCAGGTCCATCCGCGAGCGAACCGATGCGATCATCTCCGCCGACACTTTCCAACCGCGGGTCGCCGAGGCGGCCATTGCCGCCGGCGCCGACGTTATCAACGACACCACCGGGATCTCCAACCCGGATCTGGCCCGGGTGGTCGCCAACGCCGGGGTGCATCTGGTCATCACGCATTCACTGGCCAAACCGCGCACTGTCTACCCGCGCCCGCATTATGAGGACGTGGTCGGCGATATCACCGGTTTTTTGCAGCGCAAGGTCGAGTTGGCCCGGAGTTTGGGCGTCCCCGGGGAAAAGATCATCATCGATCCCGGACACGATCTGAATAAGAACACCCGACACACTTTGGAAGTGACCCGCAGGCTGGATGAGGTGGCGGCATTGGGCTATCCACTGCTGGCAGCGGTATCGAATAAGGACTTCATTGGTGAGACCTTGGACCAGCCCAAATCCGAACGACTGGCCGGATCCCTGAGCGCGGCAGTGATCTGCCTGATGAACGGCGCCCGGGTCCTGCGCATGCACAACATTCCCGAGGCCGTCTCGGCGGCCCGACTCTTCGAAGCCACTGCCGGTTGGCGCGAACCGGCCTATTTGCGACACAACATGGCAGACGTCAACGAGCCAGCACACCTGCCGGGACGATAGATTGGTCCCATGGTCCAGCAACTGATTCCTCCGCACCCCGGTGACGGCGCCTCCGATCTGACCGATGAGCAGCTTCTGGGGCTCTATGCGCCGGCAGCCGATGCCGTGGTGCGTTTCAACTTCGTAGCTTCCGCCGACGGGGCGGCCACCACCGCAGGCACCTCGGGCGGGCTGGGCACAGCCGCCGATCAGCGCATCTTCGCCCTACAACGTCGCCACGCCGACGTCGTCTTGGTCGGTGCAGGAACCATCCGCGCCGAGGGCTACGCCGGTGAACTCATTGACGCAGACGCCCAGTCCTGGCGTCGCGAGCGCGGCATGACGACCCATCCGGTTATCGCCGTCGTCTCGGGGTCCTTGAATTTGGACCCACAATCCGATTTCTTCACCACGGCCCCGGTGCCGGTTTTGGTGTTCACGACCAGCTCCGCGGATCCGGCCCGGCGGCAGGCTCTCGCCGCGGTGGCCGAGGTCATCAACGCGGGCCAGGACGACGCCGAACCCCGGCGGATCCTGTCGGAATTACGCGAGCGTGGTCACCAGATGGTGCATGCCGAGGGTGGCCCCACCCTCTTTGCTTCCTTCCAACGGGCCGACGCGGTCGACAGTCTCTGCCTGACCGTCTCTCCGGTGTTGGCCGGCGGCGAAGGCCAACGCATCGCCACCGGTCCCACCTCCGGAAACCAGCCGGTCGAACTGGCCCTTCTGCTGGAGGAAGCCGGAGCGTTGTTCACCGAATACCGGAGGGTTCCCGCTCACGGCAACGAGTGACCCGGCTGGTTCGTCCGGAACCAGCTCCAGCTGCCGTTCGTTCGGCACAACAGATACACCCATCAGGCAGCCAGTCGGCGCCCACGGAAAGGTCAGGCGTGTCCCCGGCAAGAACCCACTATGAGGTCCTGGGCATCAACCGCGATGCTTCATTGGCCGAGGTGAAGACCGCCTATCGTCGGGCGGCCCGCACGACGCACCCCGATCAGGGAGGAGACGCGGCATCCTTCCGGGTCGTCTCACTGGCCTACCAGACCCTACGTGACCCCGTCGCGCGTGCCGCCTACGATCGCAGCTACGGCACGACCTCGGCGTACCAGCCCTCCACCGCCGATGACCGGGCCGCCGGGCGAACCGCGACCAGAGCGGAACCTGCTGGTGGTCGCCGGCCGACCCCCACCGATCCCTTACGTTACGTTCCGCCGTTCTCAGCAACCTCCAACCCGGTCCTCACCGAGACCGTGGCCTCTCGGCAAATCCAGGGGGCACCACGTAAACGCGGTTTGTTCACCCCGCAATCACGGCTGGCCCGCGAAGCAGCGACCGTCAGATTGATCTCGAGCAAGATCCTGCCTCACCTTCCGGCGGCCCGGCTGGTCAACGGCCTGCATTCTCCGGCGGACCGAGGGTTCATCGACCACGTGGTGCTCTCCGGCTACCGATTAGCGCTCATCAATTCCATGGTGCTGCCACGCGGTGTCTACCGATGGGACGGCACGGCATTGCGCCATGCTGGGAAGGCGATCGACCCACCACGGATGGAACACCTGGTCCGTGGAATGCAGGAGGCCTTCCCGGAGCTGAACGTCACCGGCTGGACGGTGGTCCATTCCCCCGACGACAACCTCCACGAACCGGTCATCGACTACGCCCGCGGCACCGACCCTGCCTCCGCCTCGCTGACGCATATCGTCAATGCCGCGAACCTGGTCAGAGAACTCAAGATGTTCCTGGGCACTGGCCCCAGTCCGAATGTCGTCGATGTTCCGTTACTGGCCCGACTCATCGGCGGAATGTACTGACCTGTACTTCTCCACCCTCGACCGGGCATAGGATCTAACGGTGTTTCGCATACTCTTCGTCACCCCAGAAATCCCCGGCAATACCGGCAACGCCATCCGCCTGGCCGCCGTCACCGGCGCCGAGCTCCACCTGGTCGAACCCCTCGGTTTCGATCTTTCGGATGCAAAGCTTCGCCGGGCGGGCCTCGATTACCACGACCTCGCCGACGTCCATATCCACCCCGATCTCGACTCGGCGTGGGAGGCCTTGGCACCCGATCGGGTTTTCGCCTTCACGGCGGAAGGCGAGGTGACCTACACCGACCTTGAATTCCGTCCCTCAGACGTCCTGATGTTTGGTCGCGAATCCGTGGGGCTGCCCGCCGAGGTCAAGACCGACCCCCATGTCACGGCCCGGGTCCGGCTGCCCATGTTGGCGTCCCGACGCTCACTGAACCTCGCCAATTCGGCGTCAATCGTCCTGTATGAGGCGTGGCGCCAACAGGGCTTCGCAGGCTCCTGACGCGCCCTGCCAGCGTTGCCATCCCGGAGCCCGGCAAATACCTGCCCTAAGCTGGGAGGGGAGAAAACGTCAGACCATCCAGGGATGAGGATCATGCAGCACGAAGAGCCCGAGGATTTCCGTTATGGGAAGCCCGAAGACGCCACGGATGATCTTGGCCTGGGACTGGTCGACGACGCCTCGCAGGAGACGGTGCGTCCTCGGACGGCGCCGGTCAAGAAGTGGATGCTCGTCGTCGGAGCCGCCCTCGTGGTCATCATCGGCATCACCGCCCTGGTGATCGCCTTGATGCCCCGTAATGTTGCCGGCGAGGTCGCCGATGCCCCGGATGTCACCGAAAAAACGGTTGACGTCGACGGAGGCGGTCAGGCGGTCCTTCGCCTTTCGACGTCCCTGGATGCGGGTTCACTGGAGCTCAGTGATCTGCCCGGAGCGCCCGCCCAGCAGACCTACCAGGTCTGGGTGGAGTCCATCGGTGGCGAATCGGTGAGTTCCTTGGAGGTCTTGGACTCCGAAAAAACCAAGGCAACCGTCGGTTTCAAGTCCCTGGACGACATCGAATCCGTTCTGGTCACCACCGAACCCGTCGATGGTTCCAGCGAACCCAGTGATGCCAAGGTCCTCGAGATCGACCTGCCGCACTGATCTGACGAGCTGGTGGCCCGATGCGGGGCAGCAGGGTCAGAATCCGGCGATGGTATCTGCAGCGTTGACCTCCACCACGTGGAATCCCTCAGCGATCCGGCCTTCGCCGAGCCCGTGGCGTTCGGCTAACAACTCTCCGTTGGCCCGGACGAACCGCTCCATCTTCGACACGTCCGGATGCTGGCTCAGGTGGGCCCTCAGCGCCTGAAGTTTCGTTTCGAAGGTCTCGGTGATATCCACGGCATGATTTTCGCGGGCTTCGGGGCCCCCATAGAGCCACAGCCAGCGTAGCTTGAACGCTTCCAGCCCTGCTGCCTGTAATTCCGGGAAGGCATAGGGGTTCTCCACCGCCGGGTACATGGCACGGGTGACCGCTTCACCACAGGCCAGGTGATCGGGATGGGAGCGCTGTAGGCGCGTGAAATCCCGTTCGGGGTGTTGGGCCAGCACGACGTCCGGGCGGACGGTGCGCGTGATCTCGACGATCTTGCGTTGCACTGCGAAAGAGGGCTCGAGAAATCCGTCGGCTTCACCTAAAAAGTGCACGTCGTGGACGCCGACGCTGCGGGCAGCCTCTTGCTGTTCGGCATGACGCATGGCCACGATCTCCTCGCGGTGGGCCGGGTCGAAGCCTCCGGCATCGCCGTCGGTCATGATGCAGTAATGGACCTCGACGCCGGAGTTCGTCCAGGCCGCGACGGATCCGGACGCCCCGAAGTCGAGGTCGTCCGGATGCGCGCCGAAGCACAGGACTCGGCGGACGGTCTCACGTCCGGAGTCGAACATGGTGGTCTCAGCCCTTCCGACGCTGGATCTCGGCGGCAGCCTGTGGCAGGACGGTCGTTGCGTCGCCGACGATGCCGAAGTCGGCGATCTCGAAGATCGGCGCATCTTCGTCGCTGTTGATCGCGACAATGACCTGGGAGGTCTGCATCCCCGCCTTGTGCTGGATGGCTCCGGAGATGCCGGCACAGATGTAGAGCTGCGGGGAAATCGTCTTACCGGTCTGGCCGACCTGGTAGGAGTGCTCGATCCAGCCGGCGTCGGTGGCAGCACGGGAAGCACCTACCGCGGCTCCGAGGGCATCGGCCAGCTGTTCCACCGGGGTGAAGTCACCGTCGAGTCCGCGTCCTCCGGAGACCACGATGCGTGCATCTTGGAGCTCGGGCCGTGCCGAGACTGCTTTCTCGACGGTGTTCGTGACCCTGGCGGCAGGACCGGCGTCGGTTACCTCGAGGGTCGTGACTTCCGGGCTCGTCGGGATCGCTTCGGTGGGCTCGACGCTATTGGGTTTGACGGTGATGACCGGGGTGCCTTGGTTGGCGCGGGCAGTCACGGTGTAGCCGCCGGCCAGTACCGACTTGGTCACGGTCAGGTCGGCGGTGACGTCCACCGCGTCGGTGATAACGCCGGCGGAGAGCTTGATACCCACCCGAGCGGCGATTTCTTTGCCATCTGCCGAGTTGGGAAGCAGGACCGCAGCTGCCGAGCAGGCTTGGGATGCCTCAGCCACGAAAGCCGCTTCACCGGCGATGAGGGTGCCATCCAGTGCACCTGCTGGGGCGTAGACGGCCGTTGCTCCCAGGTGTGCGTACGCGGCGACGGTTTCGTCGCTGGCCGGTGCGCCGAGGGCAACCACCGGCTCACCGAGCCGATGGCCCAAGGTGAGCAGTTCGCGCTGGGCCTTGCCCGGCTGCGCTGTGGGTGTATCGATGAAAACGAGAATATTAGTCATCTGTTCGCCTCTGCTCCTAAAGAAGTTTCTTGTCTGCCAGGAAGTCGACCAGTTCAACGCCGGCGTTGCCGGAGTCGGTGATCATCGTTCCAGCTTCCCGCGGCGGACGCGGGCTGGCGTCGTCGACCTTCGTCCAGGACCCGGTGAAACCGACCTGTGAGGCTTCGAGCCCGAGATCGGAGAGGGACAGGGACACCGTCTTTTTCTTTTTGGCGCCCATAATCCCCTTGAAGTTCGGGTAGCGCGCTTCCTCGCCCTGGTCGGTCACCGAGACCAGTGCCGGGGCCGCGGCCTGCAGGGTCTTGGAAGTCGTGTCAGAATCTCGACGAGCGGTCAGCACGCCGTCTTCCCCCAGTTCCAACGAGGAGACCATCGTCAGTTGTGGCAGTCCGAGGCGTTCGGCCACCTGTGCCGGGACGATGGAGGTTTCACCGTCGGTGGAGGCCATGCCGGTGATGATGACGTCGAAGCCACCCAGATGGTTCACCGCTGAGGCCAGGACCAGTGAGGTGACAGCAGCATCGGAACCGGCCAGTGCCGGATCGTTGATGTGCACGCCGTCGGTGGCGCCCATCTGCAGGGATTTCTTCACGGCGCCCGACGCTCGCTCCGGCCCCATGGTCAGCGCCGTCACGGTGTGACCGGCCTTGACGCCTCCCCGGGCCTCCACCAACTGCAATGCTGATTCGATGGCGTATTCGTCCAGCTCGGACAGGATGCTCTCAGACCGGTCAATGACATGGTCGGAACCGGTCAGGTGGCGGTCGAACTGCGCGTCCGGGACGTGCTTGACCAGGACGAGCACCTTCAGTGGTGCCCCGCTTGTCACGCTCATGATTGCCTTTCGCTTGACTCGTCCGGCCGAAGGCGGCCGGTACCGTCGATTTCACGGGAACAACCCGCGAATTCCAGTTAATGGGTATTAACAAAGAGTATCGTCACAGGGGCCGTGCCGCCAGCAGGTGACGACTCGGCCCGGCTACCAGCGTAACCCTGCCCTCAACGACCAGTGCCGCCTCCGGCCCTTGTGAGAGGACCGCAGGCGGCAGTGACCGTTTTGGCTGCGATTATTCGGCGGGTAGTGCGCCGACGTTGGCGTCTACAGTTTTTTCGCTGTCGCCGCGGGAGAAGGAGATCTTCGCCGTGGTCCCCTTGGCGTATTCGCGGATGGCTGCTGTCAGGGATTGGCTATCGGAAATCTGGCGTTCGCCAACCCGGGTGATGACATCACCAGATTTCAGCCCGGCCTTTTCAGCGGGCGACCCGGAGGTGACCTCCTGGACTTCGGCTCCGACACTGAATTGGGTTCCCGAATCGGCTTGCTTGGCTTTGACGGTGACACCTAGCAGACCATGGGTGGCGCTGCCGTTGTCGATGATGTCGTTGGCGATCCGGTGGGCGTAGTCCATCGGGATGGCGAATCCGACACCGATCGACCCACTATCGTCACTTCCTGTGGTTCCCGAACCACCAGCCGAGGCGATCGCGACGTTCACGCCGACGATTTCTCCCTTGGTGTTCACCAGGGCGCCACCAGAGTTGCCATGGTTGATGGCCGCATCCGTTTGGATGACGTTGACGTAGATCGATCCGCTCCCCGAGCTCTGCTGCTGCTTTTCCCCGGGGAATTCGAAGTTGAACTGGTTCCCCTCATCGGAGGAGTCCTTCTGCTCGGAGTTATCGGGCACTGCCGACGACGCCACACTGATGGTCCGATTGAGTGTGGAGATGATGCCATCGGTGACCGTGCCACTCAAGCCCAGCGGGGCGCCGATGGCGATCGCCGAATCACCGACATTCAATTTCGAGGACTCGCCGAGCTTCGCCGGCTGCAGACCTTTGGCCTCGACCTTGATCACCGCAAGATCCGACATGGGATCGGTGCCAACCACGGTGGCCCGATGGACCTGACCGTCGCTGGTCCGGACAGTAATCTTAGGATCCGAAACGGTTCCGCCGAGCGTGACCACGTGGGTGTTGGTCAGGATATGCCCTTTGGTGTCCAAGATGATGCCCGATCCCGAGCCTCCCTGCTTCTGTCCATCTACCTCGATGGTGACGACGCTGGGTGAAGCCTTGGCCGCCGCGGCGCTGACGGCGGTGACGTTCTCCGGGTTGTTGATGACCACGGCGTCGCTCTTCTGCGAGGAGGAGGCCGCCGGTTGCTCCGAACCGTTGATGAGGTAGTTGGCGCCCACGGCGCTACCACCTCCGATGAGTGCGGCAATGACCATCCCGGAAATCAGGGTTGCGGTTCCGAAACGTTTTGGTTGCCGACGCGGCGCGGGGGAAAAGGCGGATCCCGGGGGGTAGTAGCCACCACCGGTGGGTGGAGGCGCAGCCCCGTTGGTTCCGGCTGCCGGGAACGTCGCGGTCCGGGGACCACCGTCCACTGGGCGGTGCTGCTCGGTGCTGGGCTCCCCCGCCACCTGAGGCGGGGTCTGCGGGCGAGGTGGGACAACTGGGTTGCCGCTGGACACTCCGGTTCCGTCCTCGGGCTCGCCTGCCGATCCTTGGGAGAAGGTGTTCCGTTCCTCGCTCATGACGTGGGGTCCTTTCTGGGGGTTCCTTGACTCCAACTATGACAACGTGCGCTGTGTCCAGGTGAAGCTTTACCTGAGCGGTACCTGTGAGAACACGGACGGGTTCCCGTGAGCCTTCCATCGCCGCCGCGTCCCTGTGGACGGTCCCAAATCATACCAATAGACTCAAAGGCGACGGTCGAAGGTCATCGTTCACCGGGAGCAACCTTCCGGCACGCCCCAAGGTACTGGCCGGCCGTCACCGACGTCGAAGGGTGATCCATGCGATCCATTTCCAGACGCGTTCCGGCGGCCGCCGGATTTGCGCTGTTGTCCATCCTGTTTTTAGCAGGCCCAGCGTCCGCCGAACCACCGGTGACGATCCCGCCGGGCCAATACGTGGTGGACGAAGCAGGAGTGCTGGGCTCGGAAGCTGGCCGTGTGGACGAAGCAGTCACCCAGCTGCAGGACAGCGAGGGACTGAACCTTTATGTCATCTATGTCGACAAGTTCACCGACCCCTCCGATATGGACGGCTGGGTCCAAGCTGTGGCCGAGAAGAAGGGCATGGGCACCACGGACAGCGTCCTGGCCATTGCCACCGGCGACAGGCAGCTGCGTTTGAAATCCAATGACAGCGGCAAGATCGCGGCTCACGATGCCGATATCGTGACCGACTACATCACCCCTGAGTTGCGCTCAAGTACTCTCACCGCCGATGACTGGGCATCTGCTGCCGAAAACGCCGTCACCGGCATTGAAGCCGCGGCCTCAGGTGAACTCGGCAACACGTCAGGGAGCGGGCAGCCCGCCTCATCCGGCAGCTCGGCCGCGCCATGGATCATCGGTGGAGTCATCGTGATCGGCGGCGGAACCCTCTGGATCCTGGGACGACGGAAGAAGTCCGGTCCACCATCCAACAGGCCTCTCCCCCGTCCGGCCGGAGCGGGCCCCGAGGACCCCTTGGCCTCACTGAGCGTCGAAGAGCTCCGGCAGCAGGCTGGCCCACTGCTCATCGCCGCTGATGACGCGATCCGTTCCAGTGAGCAGGAATTGAATTTCGCGATGGCAGAATTCGGTGAGGAAGCCATCAAGCCGTTCTCCGCGGATCTAGCCAAGGCCAAAGAGCATTTGGGTGAGTCCTTTAAGCTGCAGCAGCAACTCGACGATTCAATCCCCGATTCCGAAGCCGATCAGCGCAAGTGGTTGGGACAAATTATCCGTCGGTGTCAGGCAGTCAACGATTCCCTCGAGGAACACCGTGAGGACTTCGCCTCCCTGCGGGAGCTCGAACGCAATCTCCCGAAGGCGTCGGCTGCCTTGCAGAGTCAGCTGGCAGGATTGCGGATGGAGCTCGAAACAGCGAAGTCCTCGTTGACTGGCCTAGCGGAGCGGTACGAGGATTCGGCGTTGGTCCAGGTCAGGGACAATGTCGAACAAGCCGACGAACGTATTGATTTCATCGAGGACTCCCTGAAGACCGCTGCCGATGCCTCCGGGGACTCCTCGGACGCCGAAGCAGCCGTGGCAATCCGTGCCGGGGAGGAAGCCGTGGACCAGACCCGTGTCCTCATCGCAGCCATCGGCAAGACGGCCACCGTACTGGGCCAGACCAGCGCTGACGTAGATTCACAACTGGCCGAAGCACACCAGGACCTGACTCAGGCCGAATCGCTCGCTGCCGCAGGGCAGCACCCTGAGCTGGCTGCCCCCACCGCCGTTTTGCACGATGCGGTCGGTCGGATTGAGCAGGCTCGCCAAAACAGCCGGGTCGATCCTGGCGCTTTGCTCTCTCAGCTGGCCCGAGCCCGTGAAGGACTGGACGCCCCGCTGGGCGCTATACGGGACCGTCGGCAACAAGCCCAACGGGCGCTGGCCTCGTTGCAGTCGGCACTGCAGACAGCACGCGGAAAGATCGACGGCACCGACGATTTCATCCGTGCCCGCCGGGGAGGCGTCGGCTCCACGGCCAGGACCCGGCTGGCAGAGGCCCAGCGCTATCTCGATGAGGCCCTCCAGTTGGCCGAGCAGGATCCCGTCAAGGCGCTACAAAGCGCCCAGCAAGCCTCCTCGCTTGCAGATCAGGCGGCTCGCCAGGCAGAGTCCGACGTCGATGGTTTCGGCGGCGGTTTCGGTGGCGGGCGCGGTGGTTACGGTCGCGGCAACGGCATGGGCGGGGCCATTCTCGGTGGCATCCTCATCGATTCGATCCTCCGCGGCGGAGGCGGTGGCCGCGGTGGCGGCGGCGGCATGTTCGGAGGCGGCGGATTCGGCGGCTTCGGCGGCGGAGGCGGTGGGGGCGGTTTCGGAGGAGGCGGCTTCGGCGGCGGAGGCGGCGGAGGTAACTTCTGAGCCGACGCGAGAATATCCGACAGGATTCCGGCGGTTCGACCGCCGGTTGTAGGACCAGACCAGTTAAACCCCAGTGGAAGGTGACATCGTGATCAAGCAGTCAATCTTTGGGCGCATGGCCCAACTGGCCAAGGCCAATATCAATTCCATGATCGATTCGGCCGAGGACCCGCAGAAGATGCTGGACCAGATGGTGCGTGACTACACCAACAACATTGCCGAGGCGGAGACGGCTGTGGCCCAGACCATCGGCAACCTCCGTATGCTCCAGCAAGATCATCAGGAGGACCAGGAGAATGCCCGCGACTGGGGCAATAAGGCTCTGGCTGCCTCGCGGAAGGCCGATGAGTTCCGGGCTGCCGGCAAGGACGAGAATGCGAAGAAGTTCGACAATTTGGCCAAGGTCGCGATCCAGCGTCAGATGCAGTCCGAGGACGAAGCAAAATCTGTCGAGCCGACCATCGCTTCGCAGGAAGAGATCGTCGAGAAGCTCAAAAGTGGCCTGAATGCGATGAATACCAAACGTCAGGAATTGGTTGCCAAACGCGATTCGCTCGTCGCCCGGGCGAAGTCCACGCAGGCCCAATCGCAGGTCCAGGATGCCCTGAAGAGCATCGACATCATGGACCCCAACAGCGAGGTCTCGCGCTTCGAGGAAAAGGTCAGGCGCGAGGAAGCCCGCGTCCAGGGGGCCGCCGAGCTTTCCGCTTCCAGCCTCGACGCACAGTTCGAATCCCTGGAGGATCTCGGCGAGCAGACCGAGGTGGAGGCACGGTTGGCTGCCTTGAAGGCCGGTGGCAGCTCCTCGCCCGAGTTGAACTAGGCGCGAGAGGAGGTCAGCAGTAACTGCCGACCCAGGTGGTGGTCCGTGGCCGGTCGGTCACGGACCACCACCAACAAGAAAAGAACCCCGATCCAGTGTGTTGCTGGATCGGGGTTCTTCTTTTTGTTGCGGGGGCAAGATTTGAACTTGCGACCTCCGGGTTATGAGCCCGGCGAGCTACCGAACTGCTCCACCCCGCGCTGCGAGATATGACTCTACACGAAAATGGAGACCACCCAAAATCGGGTGCCGGAGGACCTATTTTTCCGCGATCATCCGACCGATAATCAGACGCATTATCTCGTTGCTCCCCTCAAGGATCTGATGAACGCGCAAGTCACGAGCGATTTTCTCCAGGCCGTATTCACTCAGGTAGCCGTATCCACCATGGAGTTGAATGGCGGCGTTCGCAGTTTCGAAACCGGCATCCGTGGCAACACGCTTGGCCATCGCACAGAGTTTCAGCGCATCGTCGGCGCCAGCGTCCAATGCCGCGGCTGCACGCCACAGCAAGGTCCTGGCGGTGAAGATCTTCGTTTCCATATCGGCCAGCTCAAACAGCAGTGCTTGCTGTTTGATCAGCGGTCCGCCGAACGCCTGCCGTTCCTTCAGGTATGCGGCCGACTTCTCCAGCGCCGCCTGTCCCCCGCCCAGAGAGCACGCACCGATATTGAGCCGGCCTCCGTTGAGGCCCTTCATCGCGATGCCGAACCCGTCGCCTTCCTCTCCCAGCCTGTTGCCCACCGGAACCCTGACATTATTAAAAATGACTTGGCGAGTCGGTTGAGCATTCCAGCCCATCTTCTTCTCCAGCGCGCCGAACCCCAGCCCCTCGGTTTCGGCGGGAACAACGATCGCTGAGATCCCCCGGCTCCCGGTATCAGCGGTGCGGGCCATCACCAGATAGTACGTCGCAGCCCCGGCGCCGGAGATGAACTGCTTGACCCCGTTGAGGACATATTCATCCCCGTCGCGGACGGCGCTGGTCCGCAAGGCAGCGGCGTCCGATCCTGCGCCGGGTTCGGTCAAGCAGTAGCTGCCGAGTTCTTCCATCGTCGCCATGCCGGGGATCCACGCGGCCCGTTGTTCGGCAGTTCCGAACTGATCGATCATCCACGCCACCATATTGTGAATGGAGATGTAGGCGGAGATGGTCGGGCAGGCGCGGGCCAGTTCTTCGAAGATCAGTACGGCATCGCTACGGGTGAGCCCCGATCCGCCGTACTCCTCATCGGCATAGATGGCGCCCATGCCCAGGTCCCCAGCTTGTCGCAGGACGTCGACGGGAAAGTGGTGTTCCTGGTCCCAGGTATCGGCGTACGGTGCGATCTGTTCGGTCGCGAAGTCGCGCACCATTTCGACCATTGCCTGCTGCTCATCATTGAGCTCGAACATGATTATCCTTTCGGCCAGTAGGCCAGATGGAGTCGTCCGGCGCTACCGGCGCCGGTCGGGTGGTCAGCGGCTTACCTTGCCCATCAGTGAGGCAATCGGGCCGATGAAGATCGGTCGCGCCAGTAGCGCTGCGCCGATCATAACGACAAGTGAAATGGCGAAGAAAATGAATCCGAGCCAGCCTCCGTCGTCACGTGCAGCGAACATATGGTTCAGGTTGCGCAGTGCCCCGGTGCTCAACACCAGGGTCACGTGCACGACGACGAACAGCACGAAGTAGAGCATGACCGGGAAGTGCAGCGCCCGGGCCGCTTCGATCGGATAGAGGCGATTGAGTTTCTTCGCCTGCGTCGGCCAGATGGACGACATCCGCAGACCGGTGATGATGGCCAACGGAGCAGCGACGAAGACCGTCAGGAAGTAGGTCAACAGTTGCAGGCTGTTGTAGTTCACCCACCCGTCGTCCAACGGCCAGTTCAGTGAAACGTATTGCAGGCCGGCCGAGAGGGCATTGGGGATGATATCCCAGCTCGTGGGGACGATGCGCCTCCACTGGCCGGTCGCAAAGAGCAACACGATGAAGATGATGCCATTGAGGATCCACAACACGTCCAGGCTCAGGTGCATCCAGAGGTCCAGACTGATGCGCTTGGGAGCCTTCTTGGTCTTGATCAGCCCCTTGTTATTCCGCACCCAATGGGCTGCGGGCCGTTGAGTGGTCCGAACCCTCCATCCGGTCAAGACCAACAAGACGATGAAGAAGGCGTTGAGGAAATGCTGCCACCCCAGCCAGGCCGGCAGCCCCACGGGTGCCACAGCCGGCAGCGGAACCTGCCCCGGGTAGTCGGTCATGAAGTCAGAAACCGGTCCGGTGCCGGTCAACCACCTGGCCCCCAAGACGATCAGCGCCAAGACAACGACGGCCCCCCCGGCATAGATACCGATGCGCCCCCATCGGTTTCGGGTCACGGCAGAAGGTGTGCGGGCTTCCTGATTCACCAATTAATCCTCTCGGCGCGGTTTGCTGGACTCGATGATACTAGGTCTTGCAACTATTTAGTAGGAGGTCAAAGCATTTTGGTGGGTTTTAGGACACACAAAAAAGGTCCCGGTCGATGTTTCCATCGACCGGGACCTTTAGTCCGTTGCGGGGGCAAGATTTGAACTTGCGACCTCCGGGTTATGAGCCCGGCGAGCTACCGAACTGCTCCACCCCGCGGCGTGCTTTAAGCATCCCATCTTCGGCCCCTAAACCTCAAATCGAAAGGCGGTGGTGTCACGTAGATCACTACGCGACACCACCGCCTTCGGTGAGGTCGGCTATCAGTGGCCGAACTTTCGGTTCAGCAATACCCGGCTAAACCGACTAGCCTTTCGACTCGTCAGCCGGTGCCGACTCATCCTGGCCCGGAATCGGGTTGTCCGAGGACTTATCCTTTTCGGACTTGACCGGCTCGCCCGAGATCTTGCCTTCGAGTTCAAGGGCCTTGTCCAGGGCATCGTTGAGCTTCTTCTGCTCATTGCCGTACTTGGCGAAGTCGCCGTCGCCCAGGGCGTTCTGACCGGCCTTGATGGCCGCGCTGGCGTCCGCCAACGCTTCCTTCAGCTGCTGCTGCTCGCTGGCCGGTGCCGATTCGCCGCCCTTTCCGTCTTCATCGTCCGGCGACTTGCTGCCGTCACCCTCACTTGTCTCGGCCCCTGAGGAGCCATCGAAGAGCTGGTCAAGAGCCTCAGACAAGGTATCGGCGTAGCCGACCTTATCGCCGAAGGAAACGAGCACCTTACGTAGCGTCGGGTATGAGGTCTCACCGGTGGACTGGACGTAGACCGGCTGCACGTACAGCACGCCACCACCGACAGGCAGCGAGAGCAGGTTGCCGTTGATGACCTTCGAGGCACCGGAGCGCAGCAGGTTCAGCTGGGTCGAGACCGTGGTGTTGGAGTCGAAGTTCTGCTGTGCCTGGCCCGGGCCGGGAACAACGGTGGAACGCGGCAACTCCAGCAGCCGCAGTGTCCCGTAGCCATCGGATTTCTTCCCTGCCTTGCTCCCGGCATCTGCCTCGGCCGCGAGGAACCCGTACAGTACGTTGCGCTGTTGGCCGCCTTCGCTGGTCTTGGGGATGAACGTGCCCGTCAGGGAGAAGGTCTCCTTCTTCTGATCCGGCATGCGCAGCGACAGGTAGTACGGCGGCTGCGGAACCGGGGTATCCGGACTGGTCGGGTCGTTGGGGACCGACCAGGCATCGTTGGATTCGTAGAAGTCATCCGGGTCGGTCACGTGGTAATTGCCCAGGAGCGTCCGCTGCACCTTGAACAGGTCCTCCGGGTACCTCACATGGCTCATCAGGTCACCGGAGATCTCCGAAATCGGCTTCACCGTAGACGGGAAGACCTTCTGCCAGGCCTTCAGCAGCGGCTCGTCGGGATCCCAGGCATACAGGTCGACCGTGCCGTCGTAAGCATCAACGGTGGCCTTGACCGAGTTACGGATGTAGTTCACCTTCCCGGACAGCGCGGCAGTGCGGTTTTCGCCGGTCAGCGAATCCCGGACGGCCGTGTCGAGCTGCTGTTCGGTGGAGTAAGGGAACGAACTATTGGTGGTGTAGGCGTCAACGATCCATTTCACGCGACCATCCACGATGGCCGGGTACGCGTTGGAGTCAGTGGTCAGGTACGGAGCGACCTTCTGCACGCGATCCTTCGGAGCACGGTCGTAGAGGATCTGTGACTCTTCGTTGATGGCATCCGAGAGCAACAGGTCGGTTGAACTGAACTTCAACGAGTAGACGAGACGGTTGAAGAAGTTACCGACGATGGGACCGCCATCACCTTCAAACGTGGTCTTGGCATCTCCCTCTCCTGACTTATCCGAGGGGTGGTCCAGTTCGCGGGGATCCCAGTCCTCGGGCCCCCCGACCACCGAGTACTCCGGGGAGTACTCGCCGAAGTAGATCCGTGGCTCATACGTGGAGTCATTGCCAAGCACCCCTGAAGTGGGGATGCCTTCGAGCATGAAGTCGGGACGTCCACCGGCGGCGACCTTGGCACCGTAGGCCGCCACGGCACCGTAGCCGTGGGTATACGTCACGTGCTGGTTGACCCAGCTATCGCTGGGATCCACATCAAGCTCGCGGACAGCGATGACGGTGTCTTCCGTCTTTCCGTCCACTTGGTAGCGGTCGACATTCAAGGTGGGCGCAAATTTGTAGTACGTACGGAACTGTTGGAGCTGAGCAAAGGAATCGGAGACCAGGTCCGGGTCCAACAAACGAATGTTGGTGGTGGTGGCCTTGTCCTTTGACAGCGCATTCTTGGCCGTGTCGATGGTCGCCTTATAGGGCGTCGCTTGGACAGCGTCCAGGCCGTAGGCCTTGCGGGTCATCTCGATGTTCTTCTTGATGTAAGGCTGTTCGAGGGTCTTCTCGGAGGGAACGACCTGGAATTGCTGAACCAGCATCGGGTACACACCACCGGCAACCAATGCGGTCACCACGAGCATCGCCGTACCAATCAACGGCAGCTTCCACCGCCCCATGATGGCCCCGACCACGAACAGCACGGCCACCAGGACAGCGGCGACGACGAGAATCGTCTTGGTCGGAATGACGGCATGCACATCGGTGTAGAGGGCACCGGCGACGCGTCCACCCTGATTCTCCAAGGTGGCGTACCGGTCAAGCCAGAAGTTGGCTCCTTGGAGCAAGAGGAACAAGGCCGCGGCGATACTCACATGCAGCCGAGCCGGACGGGAGATGGTCACCCCGCCGCGCTCCTGGATGCGAATGCCGCCGTAGAGGTAGTGGGTCAGCAAGCCGGCAATTCCGGCGATCAGCACAACACTGATCAAGAAGCCGACCAGTAGCCCGTAGAAGGGCAGCGAGTTCATGTAGAACGAGAGGTCCCGGTTGAACTGCGGGTCCACCTCCCCGTACGGGACCTGGTTGATATATAGGAGCACGGTCTGCCACTGCGAGGCGAGCGCCGTCGCTGCAAAGGCACCGATGACCAGCGGGATCCCCCACATCAGGAGTCGGCGGATCGGTTCCAGCTGCGCCTGATAGCGCGAGATATTGTCTTGCATCTGCATATCCGGGGCGTAGACCGGACGCGTCTTGAAAGCGACCTGCAGGCTGGCCCTGATGGCTGCGGCCATGATCAGGAAGGCGACGATGAAAATGGCCACCTTCGTGAGCAGTTCGGTCCAGAAGACCTGCCCATATCCTGTCTGGTTATACCAGAGGACATCCGCATAAATATTCGCGAAGAAGATGAATGCGGCCACCAAAATCCCGATGGCCACGATGGTGGGCACCAGCGGGGATGGCTTTTTATTGGTGGGCGCGGGGCGCTGTTGGCCACCGCCTTCGTCATCGCCGGAACCCTGGGGTCGTCGGCCGAACGGGTTGTCAGGACCAAAACTCACTTATTGAACCTCATCGTTGGTACGAGCTACCGCGCACCCACAGTAGGCAGGAGCACACTCTGCCATTCTGCCTTGAGTCAGGTGAAGTCGCTAACCCCCGTGCGGTGTTGCGTGGGTTTCACAGCAGAATCATTCATGATCCACAGCCAGCTAGAGTTTTCGGGTCCGTCCCCGAGGCCACCTGTTCAACAGCCTGGCGGGCCTGTTCAAGGGTCGCGACCTTGATCACGGTCAGTCCCTCGGGGACGCGCCCGACTACATCGTCACAGTTATCCGCCGGGGCCAGAAAATAGTCGGCGCCTCCACGCCGGGCGCCCACGAGCTTCTGGGCGATACCGCCGATGGGACCAACTTTCCCGTCGGCGTCGATGGTTCCTGTTCCTGCAATGTTTTTACCTCCGGTGAGGTCCCCGGGGGTCAGCGTGTCGATGATTCCCAGAGCAAACATCATGCCGGCACTCGGACCACCGACATCTGACAGCGTGAACTTCACGTCGAACGGAAAGGTATACCGGGTTCCGAGATAGACGCCGAGCTGATGCTTACCTTCTTTGGAGAGCGTGGTTTTTGCGGTGATCTGCTTTTCCTGACCCGCGCGTTCGAGTTTCATCCGCGGTTTCCCGTCGGTGCTCTCCTGCAGTGCAGACCGGAGCATCTCCACATCGCTAATGGGTTTCCCGTCGATCTGCCGCAGAACGTCGTCGGTCTGCAGCAGACCTTTATTCGTGTCGTTCGCCAGCCCGGCGACGGTGAGTTCCTGCTGGTAGTCGATACCCAGGTCTCCCAAAGCCGCAGCGACTGAACTTTGCTGAGAATCGTCCATTTCGGCGGCGTTCGTATCACTGATCTGCTCGCTCGTGGCGGTGCGCGGATACATGGCCTCTTCCGGGTAGACGTCCTCATGCGGGTCCGCCCACGCCTGAAGCACCCTAAAGAACGAGATCTTGCCCTGGGCCCCTCCCAAGACGAAGACGGTCGTCATGTCCAGGGAGCCCCGGGTTGGGTAGGTCTTATGGCCGGTCACTTCGATGAGTTGTTTTCCGCTGTCCTTGCCCAACGTGTTGATGGCAGGACCTGGCGCCTCCACCACATACGGCGTGGGCAGAGCCAGCGCGACAAACGCGAGCACGACGGCGATACACGTCGCCGTGATCAGCCTCCGCTGGGTCCGGCGCGGGCGAAGGGACGACGATTCGTTGTCAGAGGCCGGCTCGTGGGCGGGGCGCTCCTGGGGGTCCTGCGGCTGGGTCACCGTGGTTGTCTTTCCTTCCGGCTTTTCGCCGACCCGCAGGCCGGTGCGCATTAGATCTCCCCTAGGGTACAAGCTGAGTCCTTGTTTCCGCTGTGCCGACAGCGAACCTCCCGTTTCATCCCTCGTGGCCTTCCCCGGTGCGGGGGTACCGTGGATGCATGGCTGAGAACCCCCCGAACAACCGCCCCGACGGCTCCGACGACCCGGACGATTCCGGAAGCAACGACCCATTCTCGGAGATGCTCTCCAACCTTTTCGGTGGTCAACTCCCCCCAGGTATGGACCCCGCAGACCTGCAAAAGCAGTTCGGCGCCATGGGCATGCCCTCGGATCCGGCCGCCATGCAGGCCATGATGGCCCAGATGCAGGCCATGATGGGCGCCATGTCTTCCGGGGATGGAAGCCCCGTGAACTGGAAATTAGCTCAAGACACCGCCCGCCAGGCGGCCTCCGGGGACGACCCCAGCGTGACCACTGCACGCGCCGCGGCCATCACCGAGGCAGGGCGGCTCGCCGACTTATGGCTTGACCAGGCCACCACCTTCGAGTCCTCCGCCTCGGGCTTCTCCTCCTACTCACGGGCCCAATGGGTCGAGAAGACGCTGCCGCGGTGGAAGAAGCTCACCGAGCCGGTAGCGATCAGCGTTTCGCAGGCCATCAGCACCGCCATGCGCGACCAGGTACCTGAAGAAATGAAATCCATGCTCGGCTCCGCCCAAGGCATGTTCCAGAATCTCGGCGGCGCCATGTTCGGCATGCAGCTCGGGACCGCCGTCGGCGGTCTCGCCAAGGACGTGCTCGGATCCACCGATATCGGCATTCCGCTGACCACGGATGCACCAGCTCTGGTCCCCGCCAACGTTGCGGCCTTCGGCGAGGGGCTAGACATCCCCGAACAAGAGGTCATGCTCTTTGCCGCGCTCCGCGAATCCGCCCATGCCCGCCTCTTCCAGCGGGTCCCGTGGTTGCAGGCCCATGTACTGGGCGCCATCGAAGATTATGCCCGCGGCATCCATATCGATATGTCCCGGATCGAGGAAGCCCTCCGCGACATCGACCCCTCAAATCCCGAATCCATCCAAGGTGCCGTCACCGAGGGGCTCTTCATGCCCCAACGCACCGGTGCCCAGGAAACGGCGCTGGCCAAGCTCGAAACGGCGCTGGCACTGATCGAGGGCTGGGTCGATGAGGTCGTGGCCGAAGCGGCCGCCAACCTTCCTTCGGCAGCCGCATTACGTGAAACGGTGAGGCGCCGCCGGGCGACTGGTGGACCAGCCGAGCAGGCTTTTGCCTCCCTGGTTGGTCTCGAGTTGCGCCCCCGCCGGCTCCGCGATGCCGCCAAGCTGTGGTCGATCCTCAAGGAGGAACGCGGTCTGGAAGGCCGGGACGCCGTTTGGCAACATCCGGATCTGATGCCGGCCGCCGAGGACCTCGATGACCCCGAGGGCTTCTCTTCACGTCGAGCCCTCGCCGAGGCCTCCGAAGGTGAAATGGACGAGGCGCTGAACCGTCTGCTCGATGGCGGATATGACGAACCAGACGAGGACGTCACGTCCACCGATGAGAATGCCCCCGCCGATGGAGAGTCCGACGACGGAAAGCAAGATCCCTCCGATGACGGCGCTGATCCCGACGAGGGCCCCGACGCGCCTCGCTGAGTTTCCTCCCTTCCTCCACTACCACTCCCCCGGGCTCGCGGTCCGCGGCAGAGGCAGACTTAAACGGCCGGTGACACCTGCGGGTGCCACCGGCCGTTTTAGTCGGTCCAGCCATCGGCCGGGTCCTCGTCCCACCACCCGGTATCTTCCGACCCCTGCCCCATGCCGAAACTGACGCCCGAAAGGTAGGCCTTGGCCTCGGCCTTGCGCTCAAATCGGTCTTCAAGGGCCTTGAACTGAGGGCCATGGCCGTCCTCGGCGATCAGATGGGCCAGTTCGTGGACAAGAATGTAGTCCTGAACCCAGGAGGGCATCTGCTGCAACCGATGATTCAGCCGAATCGCCCCTGACCCGGTCGAGGTGGATCCCCATCTGGTCCTCTGGTTTCTCACCCATTTCACCGACAACGGTTCCGCCCGTGAATCGAAGTACTTCCGATTCAGCCGGAGGGCTCGTTGCATCAGTTCCGAGTCAGCGTTTTCGCCATACCGTCCCAGAGCCTTGGCCCGACGAGCCAAGATATCGGGGACCATCCGGTCGACCCATTCGTTTTCCTGACGCAGGCTCATGGTCGCCGGTACGGAAATCACCGCGGCCCCGTCCTTCCAGACGCCAGAGACCGTCCGGCGTCGTCGCACCGAGCGCAGCACACGCACATTCACCCCATCGTCGGTGACGAGTTCGCGTTCGGAAGGTCGCTGGACCATGGTGGTTCCTCTTTCCTCGTCGTCGTACATCACGAAGGGCACTCGCCCACCGGAAGCTGTGGAAACCCGGATTCCAGCTCATCGGACCTGTCAGGATATCCCCACCGGAACCCTTCCGGAGGAATCGCTGGAGGCAAAGATGCACATCATTCCCGGACTTCAGATCGTCAGCTTAACCGAGACATCGCTACGCATTGGACCCCCCGGCAGCGGCCTGTGGATGGACGGGTTGACCGCTGCCGACCAGAAGTACATCCAGTGGCTCGCCACCGAAGAAGGGACCACCCTCGCGGCCCCACCGCCAGATTCAGCCAGCGCCGATCCTGGTCCGCGTCGACGCCGAGAACTCTTCGGGTTGCTGGCACCGGTTTTGGAGGACTCCTCTCGGCTGCCCGGCGCCCTGGGGGCGAGCCTGGTCCCCGACGTCAACGCCTATTCGGTGGCCTACACCTCATCTGCCGGCCCGCTGATCCGCAACCGCTCCCGTTCTTCCGTGAGAATCCATGGGCTAGGGCGTTGCGGTCAGATGATCGCCTCCCTGCTCGCAGCCAGCGGAATCGGCGCCCTGTACCTGAACGATCAGCATCCGGTCCATGCCGGAGATGTCGGTACCGGCCCGCTACGGATGGCTGATCTGGGCAAATCCCGGACGGTGGCCCTGGCCCACCGGCTGGGTCAGCAATGGCCGCGTACGCGCCTCTCCGGGTGGACGCCCGGCCCCGACGCCTCCGGGGTCGGAGCCCAACTGACCGTCGTCACCGCTTGCGATGCCCTGTCCGAAGCGTGGGCCGCCCGCCTGGCGGGAAGCCGCATGCCTCACCTACCGGTGGTGTTCGGGCCTGCCTGGGCGCGCGTCGGCCCGCTGGTCCTCCCGGGCCTGACGACCTGCCTGGATTGTGCTCAACCGCCTCCAGGTGCCCCGAGAGAAGGCCCCCGCGCCGTGGGCACACCCCGGCCGGACAGCTCGACCGCCGAGCTGGCTCTCTCCTGTGCAGCTGCCGGGCTGGCCACCCTACAAATCTTGATGCTGCTCGACGGTATCAACGTGCCCTCCACCGCCGATGCCGTGCTGATGATCGACTTGGCGACCGGTGGTGTGCGGCGGGTCCCGGTCCAGCCGCGATCGGACTGCACGTGCATGGTTCCCGCCGCCTGACGGGTTCGCTCAGGCCGGGGCCGTGCCGGCGCCCAGGATGTCCAGGACGTCCTGCCCGTAGCGTTCCAGCTTGGCCGAACCGACGCCGGAGACTTTCGACAAGGCCGAAGGGTCTCCCGGCATGGCTTCGGCAATGGCCATCAGTGTTGCGTCGGTAAAGACAACGAACGCCGGCACTTCTGCCTCCTTGGAGGTTTTCAGCCTCCATTCACGCAAAGCCTCATAGACGGCTTCGTCATAGCTTGAGGGGCAGTCGAGGCAACGACCGAGTTTACGTTCGGCGGGACTGCCCAGCAGGGTTCCACACACCCGGCAGGTTGGCGGGGTGGCGGCCTTGCGCCGTTTGGAACTGCCGCCCGCGGGCCGGGCCGTGGTCCGCGAGGACGAGGCCGGACGCAATCCGTCCAGGAAGCGTGAGGGCCGCCGGCTGGCGCGGCCACCCGGCGTCCGCGCCGTGGACCAGGTCAGCGACAAATGCTTTCGGGCCCGGGTGATCCCCACATAGAGCAACCGGCGTTCCTCGTCGTAGTCTCCCTGGTCCTCGGCGAAGGAGATGGGCATCAGACCTTCACTGAGCCCGACCAGGAACACTGCGTCCCATTCCAGCCCCTTAGCCGAGTGCAAAGAAGCCAGGGTGACGCCTTGGACCGTCGGTGCATGTTGGGTGGACGCCCGCTCGTCGAGTTCGGCCACGAATTCCAGCAACGTGAACGGTGTTTCCCGGTCGGCCCGTGCTGCGGAGAGTTCGTCGGCGAGCGCCACGAGGGCCGAGAGGGATTCCCAACGTTCACGCACCGCCCCTCCACTGGTGGGGGCTTGCGCAGAGTAGCCCAAGGAGGCGAGGACATCGCGGCACAGCTGCGGGACGGCGTCGTCCGCCGGCTGACGGGAGGCAGCCCGCAGGGCCAGGACTGCGTCACGGACTTCGCGGCGTTGGAAGAAGCGTTCCCCACCGCGCAACTGGTAGCCGATTCCCGCGCCCGAGAGGGCCTGCTCGAAGGCCTCGGATTGTCCATTCGTCCGGAAGAGCACAGCGATCTGTGCCGGTTCCACCCCCTCCTGGATCAGTGTGCCGATGCTTCGGGCCACATGGGCGGCCTCCGCCTCGTCATCGCTGCATTCGGTGAAGTCGGGTTCCGGCCCCGGATCACGCTGGGCGAGCAGCTCGAGGGGTGCAGCCCACTGCACGTCGCGACCGGCGACACCCTGTTCGAGGCGGCGCGAAGCGAGGAGGTTGTTGGCCAGGCTCACGACCTGGGGGGTGGAGCGGTAATCGCGGATCAGGCGGACCACGGGGGCTTGCGGATATTCGAGGGTGAAGTCGAGCAGATGGGCCGGGGTGGCGCCGGTGAATGAGTAGATGGTCTGGCTGGCGTCTCCGACCACACAGAGTTCGTCACGTCCGCCGAGCCAGAGTTTGAGCAGCCGCTGTTGCAGCGGGGAGACGTCCTGGTACTCATCGACGACGAAATGCCGGTATTGCTCGCGTACCGATGCAGCCACCCGAGGGTCCTCGTCCAGGATGCCCACGGTCAACAGCAGCACGTCCTCGAAGTCGATCACGTGGCGATCGGATTTCACGTCCTCATAGGACTGGAAGAGCCGGGCCACGGTCCGGGGGTCCAGCCCGGCCGCTTCGGCTCGGCCCGAGGCCGCCGCAACATACCCCTCAGGGGTGTGCATCGAGACTTTGGCCCATTCGATTTCGGCTGCCATATCCCGGATGGAGGCCCGGTCGGTGGAGATCCGCAGTCGGCGGGCTGCCTCGGCGACGAGTTGGGCTTTGTGCCCCACAATCGAGGGCAGCTGTCCGCCGATGGCCTGCGGCCAAAAGTACTGTAGTTGGCGCAAGGCCGCCGCGTGGAACGTGCGTGCCTGGACGCCACCGGCCTCCAGATCACGCAGCCGGGTGCGCATTTCACTGGCAGCCCGGGACGTGAAGGTCACGGCCAGAACCTGGTTGGGTTTATACACGGAGGTGTGCACACCGTAGGCGATGCGGTGGGTGATGGCGCGGGTCTTGCCCGTTCCGGCACCGGCCAGGACACAGAGAGGCCCGTTGAGCGTGGTGGCCACGGTCCGCTGCTCCTCGTCGAGGCCAGCGAGGATCCGCTCTTCCAAGGTGGGCATGCGTTTAGTTCTCCATCCGGCGCGGTTCGGGCAACGGCCCACCGTACCAATGTTCGATGAGGGCGCTGGAGATCGAAACTCCCGAGGGGACGCCGATCGTGCCGTCGGTGACTTCTCGGGCCAATTCCTCCCGGGTGAACCAGCGCAGATCAATGATCTCTTCGCCGTCGGGGGCTACCTGGGGGGTTTCCGCTTTCGCCGTAAAGCCGAGCATGAGCGAACACGGGAACGGCCAAGGTTGCGACCCCGCGTAACGGATGGAATGAACCCTCACGTCGGCCTCCTCCCCGATCTCGCGTTCGACCGCTTCCTCCAGGGACTCCCCCGGCTCCACAAAACCAGCCAGAGTCGAGTACCGCCGCCCACCCCATTGGGCGTTGGCACCGAGGAGCAGCCGGTCCTCGGCATCGGTAATGGCCACGATCACCGCAGGATCGGTGCGCGGAAAGTGTTGAGACCCATCCTTCGGGCACACCCTGACCCACCCGCTGTGCACGACGTCGGTCTGCGTTCCACACCGCGGGCAATGCGTGTGGCTGGCATGCCAGTTGGCAATGGCGACCGCCTCGACGAATAAACCGGCGTCCCGGGCGCCCAGCCCGGCTGCGACGTCGCGCAGTCCCAGCCAGTCGCCCTCCGCGAGCCCCTTCTCAGGTGCTGTGGCGAGGTCGGCCAGCACGATCTCACGTTCGCCCGAACGTCCCAGATACACCAAGCGGCAGTCAGCCGGCAGCCCATCGGTCCCGACGAGGGCCAACTCACCGTCACGGACAGGAGTACGCCCCTTCACCAGCAGCAGGACCCGGGTTTCGACGTCGTCCAGCAGGGAAGCAAGCCATCCCTCGTCCTGTCGACGCTCGCATCCCCGGTCCACCTCGGTCCGGGCCAAGGGCAGGCGACCCAGGAGCGGGAGATCAGTAGCGGCAGCGGCAACGGGATCCGGGGAAGAAGTCATGCTCCTACCGTACTGAGGTTGACCCCCGGCCCGCATATCCGCAGGTCACCCCTGTGGACGTCCTGCTCCCTCCGGGAGTCGAACGGAGGGCACGCCGAACCCTGCGCCTGCACATTGGTTGTGTATTACCTGTGCACTGCCCGTCATTCGGGCGACTCGCCGCCCGGGAGGCGTGGCCGCAAGGCACTTCGCGGCATACGGTTGTGTACGTGAAACGATCTCCCATGGAACTGGCCGCCATCGCGACCGCAGCGGTGCCCGGGTTGACCCCTGCTCGCGTCGCCGGCATCCCGGATGATCCCGATGATTTTGATTCCGCGTTGATCATCGACGCACAAAAGAACCGCTGGAGAGTGCGTTCTCCTCGGCACGAGGAATCCAGCATGCGGCTGGAAACCGAGCTGACAGCGCTGCGGTCCTTCACTCCCGGCATTCGCGCATCCCTGCCCTTCCGGCTGCCCTCCGTGGCCGGGACCGTTCGTCAGGGCAGCCTGCGTACCTTCGTCTACAACCACCTCCCCGGGCAGGTGATGGACCTCGACGAACTGGTGGCCGCCGGTGGTTCCACTGCGGCCGATATCGGTCGCATCATCGCCGCCATCCATGCGCTGCCCGAGGAACTGGTCGATCGAGCCGACCTGCCCGTCTATACGGCCGACGAATTCCGCCAGCGGAAACTCAACGAGCTGGATCAGGCGGCCATGACGGGCCGTATTCCTCCGCGTCTGCTGCGTCGTTGGGAGCATGCCTTGGAGGATGTGGCCCTGTGGCGGTTCAACCCCCGCGTGGTGCATGGTGATCTTCATGAGGAGAACCTGCTGATCGAACATGGCAAGGTGGCAGCGGTCATTGGGTGGACCGATGTCCGTATCGGTGACCCGGCCGACGATTTCGCTTGGCTCGCTGCCGCCCACGAGCAGTCCTTCACCGACACGGTGATCGAGGCTTATACCGCTGCACGCGGAGAGTTGGCCGACCCGCATATCATGCGCCGTGCCGCCCTGGCCGCGGAATTCGCACTGGCCCAGTGGCTTTCGCGCGGCCTGGCGACCAACGACGCCGAACGCATTGCCGAAGGCGAGCAGATGCTCCGCGACCTCGACGAGGACATCTCCGAGTACGGGGGCCAGCCGATCAGCATCGTGGAACCTCCCCGCATGGATATCCATGGCCAGCCGGTCCCCACGGACGACGAAACCCCAGCGGCGACCGATGCGTCGGAAGTTGCAGAGCCCGGCCACGACGAAAATCCTGGAGATCATTCGCAAACAGCCTCCGAAGAGCGTGTCGCGGATGCTCCTCCCCACCCGGTAGTGCCGCCGAAGCCACAGGTCGCCCCCGTATCGCCGGGGAGGCCGACCGGCGACGAAGACGCCGACGACGCCGCGACCGCGGACGGCGAGGCATCGTCCACCACGGACGCCATGGACCCCGAGGATTCCGACACCGTACCCGGTGCTGATCCCCACGAAGCAGCAGAGAATGAGGGTTCAGCGACAGCCGATGATGAGGAACCGGCTTTCCTGCGCGACAGTGACTTCGACGATGAGCAATCATCCGGGACCGACGGCTCAGCCGCCGGGGCGGAGGACGGGTCGCCGTCGGGCTCCTTGGCCTCCGGCCCCGAGACCGATGCGATGCCGATGATCGTCATCGAGCCCTTGGACGAGTCAGGGCCTTCCGGGGAGTCGAAGTAATTCTCAGTTCGAGTCTGGTCCGGCCATGGAGGTCGTGATCAGTTCTTCGAGCTCGTCGGCATCGGCCAACCTTGCGGGCCGGATCGTCCGCCCCTGGCCGACATAGTAGAACGCCGCCTCGACATCTTCCAAGGGCAGATCATGCAGTCGAGACCACCCCAAACGGTAGACCGCCAGCTGGAGGGACTTGACCTCCAGCTCCCTTCCGGTGGGCACTCGCCCGGTCTTCCAATCCACCAGCGTCCACACGGTTCGCCCGTCGGCGTTGGTGTCCTTGAACACCGCGTCGATCCGCCCGCGGACGCTCACCGGTCCGACCCGGGTCTCCAACGGGACCTCAACGAAGGCCGGCTGTCGGGATGCCCATTCGGAGGCCAGGAATTCGGCCTTCATGTCCTCCAGCCCGTACATGTCCTCCACATAGGAATCGGCTGCCCCCGGGAACTCCCCCAAATCAAGCATCCCGGTGGAGCCGTAATGCTCCTCGACCCAGGCGTGGAAAGCGGTGCCCTTTCGAGCGGCAACGCCGGGACGCCGCGGGACCGGTCGGCGCAATTGGCCCAAGACCTGTCCGGCATCGGTGGCCAGATCCACGAAAAGCGAGGCACGGACGTGTTCGGGGACCGCCGCGGCCTCCCGCGATGCCTCACGTTCTCGACGTGCTGCCAACAACAACGAGGCTTCGTGGTTCCATGCCTGGCCGACGTCGGTGGTCACCGGGGCTTCGTCGTCATGCCCGATCCCGCCCCGGAGTTCGAGCTGTTCAAGGACTCGCGCCGCTGCTGCCTCGAGCGGCCCGCGTCGGCCCGGTGATTTAGCTTGGGTCACCCCGGCCCGGAACACCTCGGGGCCTTCGAGCGGGTCGTAGGGCCAGCTGGATTCGAGTGGTTCCTCCCGGAAGGGGTTTGCCTCGGGCGCCTGGTCGTCCTCGCACCAGTCGATCCTGGTAGCTCGCGGGGTCGGCCCCTGGGCCAAGGGGAGCAGTTCGTTCAGGAACACCGAGGGTTGGGTCGGTTTGGACCGCGATCCGGTCCACACCGTGGCCGAGCACAACAGCAGATCCTTCGCCCGGGTCAGGGCGACATAGGCCAATCGTCGTTCCTCGTTTTCCCCGTGCGCTAGAACGTCATCGCGAAAGGTCCCCTCGGCGGCGACGGCCTCGAAGAGGCTGGGCTGATCGGTATCCCACTGGGGCAGGTCGTTTCGGTCTCCCCGCAGTGGCCAGGGCAGGGAGCCGTCTTCCTTGGTCCAGCGGGAATCCGTCGACGAGGGGAAGATCCCCTCGTTCATCCCCGGTATCGCCACGACATCCCATTCCAGGCCCTTGGAAGCGTGGATGGTCAACAGTTGAACGGCTTCGCTGCTGGCTTCCTGCTGGACGATCTCCAGCCCGCCTTCCTTGGCCGCCGCGGCATCCAGCCAGACCAGGAATCCAGCCAGATCGGCACCGAGGTCGGTATCGGAGTATCCGGCGGCGACGTCGGCAAAAGCGTCAAGGTGCCGCCGGGCCGTGTGGATGCCGACTCCGGGTTTCGCTGCGACTTCGATGTCGAGCAACAACGTGCGTTCAACCTCGTGGAGCAGGGTCGGCAAATCGTCGTCGGCGAAGCTGCGCAAATAGCGGATCTCTGCTTGGAGCGCGTACAGGCGATTCAAAGCGGTGGTGGTCAGCGTCCTGCCGGCCGAAGACGTCCACTCGGGTGGGGGCAGCCGGTCCAGTGCTTCGATGAGGCTGGCCTCCTCTGCCAGCTCGCTGCGTGCCTCGGTCTGGCTGTCCACCGCGGCGCTGTCTGCGGTGACGGTATCAATCTCACGGGCCTGGCGGATGGCTGCTTCACGACGTCGGGCCAGGAACCGGGACCAGTCAGCGAAGGCCATCAGATCAGCCGGGCCCAGCCTCCACCGCGCACCGGCCAGCAACCGCAACAGGGCATCGGAGCGCAGCGGGTCGACCAGGACGCGGAGGGTCGACACGAGGTCGACGACCTCTGGCATGGCCAGCAACCCGCCCAACCCGACAATCTCGTAGGGGATATTGCGGTGGGCCAAGGCCTCGGCGATGCCCGCGAGTGCGGCGCGGGTTCGGCAGAGTACCGCCATGGTCGGATGCCGCCCCTGGGCGGAGGTGAAGGCCCCGCGTTCGGTCAGCAGCCTGTTGGCGAGGGCTGCCGCTTCGTCGGCGCTGGTGGCGAAGCGGGCGAGTTCAACCCTGCCGGTTCCTGCGAAGGGACTGTGGACCAGAGCAGGGACGGCTATCGAAGGGGAGGCCCGGTTCGGGTCCTCGCGATTCAGGGGCGCCGAGACGGCATTGGCGGCTTCGAGAACATTGACCGAGTTGCGCCAGGCGGTGGTCAGGAACGCGACGGCCGAGGGAGTGAGCCCGCCGTCGGGTCCGGTGGCCGGGAACTCCTGGGGGAAACGGAAGAGTTGGCCGGCCGAGGCTCCCCGGAAACCGTAGATGGACTGGTTGGGGTCCCCGACCGCCGTCACCGCATGGCCCCCGGTGAACAGTTGTGAAAAGAGGACCATCTGGGCGTGGGAGGTGTCCTGGAATTCGTCAAGCAACACAACCTTGAACCGTTCACGTTCGATCTCCCCGGCAGTGGGCACGGTTCTGGCGATGCGGGCTGCCAGGGCCACCAGGTCTCCGTAATCGAGCACATTGCGCTCGGCCTTCGCCCGGGCGTAGCGCACGGCAAGGTCGGCCACCGTCGCCCGGGTCCTGAGCTTATCCACGAGCTTGAGCGCAGGTTGCGAGGGTTTGGCCTCCTTGCCCACCCGGTAGGGCAGCGCGGAAAGGTGTTCGACTTCGGCGAGTACATGCTCGCGGGCTTCGAGGGGGTCCACGAGGTGTTCGGCGCATTCGCCGGCGAACTGCACGACGGCGTCCACCAGCGTGGACTTAGCCACCCGCAGATGCTCGTATTCGCCGTCGTATTCCTGAACGACCTTCAAGGACAGCTGCCAGGCCTGGGCGCTACCGAGCAAGGTGGTGTCCGATTCGACGCCGATCCGCAAACCATGATCTTGCACCAGCGTGTTGGCATAGGAATGGTAGGTCGAGACCTCAGGTTCCAGCAGGGCGTCGTCTTCGCCCTCGGGAAGGATCCCGCTTTCGGCCAGGCGGACCAACTGCGCCCGGATGCGTTGCGCCAGCTCACCGGCAGCCTTGCGGGTGAAGGTGACCCCGAGGATCTGATCTGGTCTGACCTGACCGTTGGCTACGAGCCAGACCACCCGGTCGGCCATGGTGGCCGTTTTACCCGATCCGGCGCCGGCAATGACGAGCATGGGTGCCAGCTCTGAGGAAATGATGGCCGACTGCTCAGCGGTGGGCTGGTGCTGGCCCAGCAGATCGGCCAGCTCCTCCGGTGTGTAGCGGTGATCCACAACGGAGCTCTCCTCCGGATGTGCCGGTTCGTGCTCGTGGTTCATTCGGTCACCTGCCGTCCTTCAGCGCATAAGGGGCACACCGACGGCAACCGGCAGCCGCTGCCACTGCGACCTGCCTTCGAGGGATCATGCCGAGTGTGGAATTCGTTGCCGGCCATCAATCGGGCAGCGGTCAGCACCAGCGGTGTGGCCCAGTCCTCGTCGCCGACGGGTTCCTGGGCCTGCTCTCCGGGGCTCTTCGTCGTGGTACCCAATTGGACGAGCGCTGCGCCTCCGGGCTGCTGCGGCAGATCTGCTCCCAGTCCCCCCGCCAGCACGGCTGCCTGGTAGCTGCCCAGCTGGGGGTTGCGTTCGACGTCGGCCTTCGTCGGCGCCGATTTTCCGGTCTTAAGATCGATCACATACGCACGGCCCGCCGCGTCGACTTCCAGCCGGTCGATGACCCCGCGCAGTCTGACCGTGATGTCTGCATCGGCTATTTCGACGTCAAAGGCTTGTTCCCTGGCCAGAAGTGTGCGGTCGTGGCTACGCATGAGAATCGCGTATTGGGCCAATTTGCGCAGCATCGTTTCGGCGCGCTCATGGTCCTTGGCGGTTTCCCAGTTCGACGGCAGATCCAGGTCAGGCCACCGCCGATCCAGTTCCTCCAGATATTCGTTCCCGGTGGCTGCCGGCAGGTCCTCGGCGATGGCATGCACCAGGGTCCCCAGACTGCGGGCCAGATCCGTCGCGGGCTCCCCACCCGCCGCCTGGACGAACCAGTCAAGAGGCGATTCCAGGGCGGCTTGGACCCGCGAGGGTGAAACCCGAACCGGCTCCCCTTCGGGGTTCACCGGCCCGTCGGTACTGGCCGGCAAAAGCCCCCACCATTCGGCCGGGGCAGCTCCCCGCACGTGCTCGGGTTGATCTGCCAAACGTGCCAGCACGGCCGCCGCATCGACGGCCGTCTGTCCGGCTTCCGGCTCCGTGCTGCCGGCTTCAATGCGCTGACGCAGCAGGGCCACCAGGGAAGCCAACGTGCGTTCACGCGGCACCGCGGTGATCGGTCGCGGGGTCTCCTGGTCGGTCCAGGGCAGGACCATATCCAGGAACTGGGACGGTTGCTGTTCCTCGGAGGCAACCCCGATGCACACGAGGCGTTCACGGGCGCGGGAGATCGCACTGGCAAAGGTGCGTAGCTCATCGGCCCGGGTGGCCTTCAGCCGGGTGGCAGGGTCACGGTGGCGCAGGATCTCGGGGCCGTGTTCGATAACGTCGGCCAGTGCGCTGCTGCCCAGCAGTTCCCCGCGAAGGCGCGTATTGGGCCAGATCCCCTCCTGCATTCCTGGGACCAACACCAGATCCCATTCGTGGCCGACAGCACCGGCAGGAGTGGTCACCGCCACGGAGGCAGCATGGCCTCCGCGGGAGGCGAGCGTATCCATCGGCAATTCCTGGCTGAGCACATGATCGGCGAACTGGCTGACCGTCGCCCCGGGAAGCTGGTCCACGAAGCGTTCCGCCGCTTGGAACAAGGCCATCAGGGCATCGAGGTCATGATCGGCCCGTGCCCCCGCGGCGCCACCCTCCAGGGCTGCCTGACGCCAGCTGGTTTCCATGCCGGAGGCCGACCAGAGTGCCCACAAAGCGGTTTCGGCATTGGCCGTCGGCACGGCAAGTTCGGTGGATAGCGCGGTGAGCATACGTCCGAGACGTTCGGCGCCCCGTCCCTCCCGCCCCAGCCCGCCAAACGACCCAGAGTCGTTGAAGATGCCACGAAGCAGTTCGGTGCTGGAGCGACGTCCTCCGGCAACGCGTTCGCGGCGGCGCAGGACCTGCCGGAGTCTGCGGATATCCAAGGCCGTAGAGGCCCCGTAGCGCGAGGAGAGCAGGGCCTCGACGGCTCCTGCCTCCGGAAGGTGCGCCGCCGGTTCCTGGTCGTGCGCCTCGGTCCCCGCTCCCCCGGCAGGATCCGCCGGAGTATCCAAGGCCAGCCGCATGAGGGTCAGCAACGGGCGTACCGCCGGCTCATCACGCAGCGGCACCTCGGCCTGCGGGACGTCCACGGCAATACCCTGACCCGCCAGATGGCGGGATAGTTCGGCCACCAGTCCACCATTGCGAACGATGACGGCCATCGAGTCGAAGCCTCTTCCGCGCATCAGGTGCTCTTCCAAGAGCCGCTGGGTCACCAGCCGAAGCTCATGGATGGGAGATTCGACCAGATGCACTTCCACCGGTTCCGCCACGTCGTCGCCGGTCGGCGTCTGCGGGCGCTCCACGAGTCGGCGTCCCGAGTGGCCCGTGGTGACCGGGATGCGACCTGCCACCCGGGTCCAGGCCTCGGCAATCCTCGGGTTCATCCGCCACGAGGTCTCCAGCTCGAGGAGCGTTGCCGGGTTCCTGTCTGTTCCGTAATACTCTTCGAACCTGCCCAGCAGATCGGGGCGCGCACCTCGGAAACCCAAAACGGCGTTATCGGGGGCTGCGAAGGCCAGCAGGTCGCGGCCAGAGGCCAGCAGGCGCAGCAATCGGTGCTGGGCAGGGTTGGCTTCCTGGAGGTCATCGACGATGACCAAGGACAGCCGCCGGCATTCTTCCTCGAGGAGCTCCTCATGGTCCTCGAGTAGATCAGCGGCGGCAGTCATCAGCCCAGCGGGGTCGAAAGCTTCGCTGGAACCGAGATCGAGCAGGTCACGGTATTCCTGGTAGAGCGCCGCCGAGGCGGTCCATTCGGGCCGCAGGCAGCGCTCCCCCAGTTCCTCCAGGTCTCCTGCTTCCACCCCGTACTCGGCCAGCCGGTCGAAGAGCTCACGGATCTCCTTGCGGAATCCGCGGGTCCCGATGGCTTCCCCCAAAGAGTCCGGCCAGGCTGGTCCCGCGGTGATGCCGTCGGCATGCCCCGCCAGTAGCTGGGCGATCAGGGTGTCCTGTTCGGGGCCGGAGAGCAGCCGGGGCGGGCGCTCGACGGCGGGGAGGAAACCGAGCAGCCGGGCCCTGCGGATGAGATCGAAGGCGTAAGCCGCCCAGGTGCGTACGGCAGGTTCGGAAAAAGTCGTATCGGTCGACGCGGAGAGTCGATCACGTAGATCGGCTGCCGCTGTCCGGGACGGGGCGATGACCAGTAGTTGTTCGGGCCGGTGCCCGCCGGCGAGCCGATGCACGACGACGTCGAGCAACGCCGTGCTCTTCCCGGTCCCCGGTGCTCCCAGGACGAGCACCGGGCCGTGGCCGGGGCCCAGCTCACGAAGACGTGCCCCGGAGCTTCCTGCGGTGTCCGCAACGGTTTCCATGGATTCCATCAGAGCATGCGCCCCCGTCGTTTTGGTGCGGTCTCCTCGACGACCACCGGGGAGGCCAGGGTCGAGGCGAGCTCGTCGAGGATTGCGAAGGCCTCCTCGTCGGGCTGCCAGCGGGCCGCCGGGACCCTGACGCGGCCGTGACGGAGCGGTATCGATTCTTCGACCCAATGCGGGGTGGCCCGGGCCTGCAGATCGGCCGGCAGGGTTCCGTCGGCGCGCAGCACACGCCACCAGGGCAGCGCGCCGTCCGATCGCGCCATCGCGGCACCAACCTGACGGGGGCCACCGAGGCCCAAAAGTTCGGCGATGTCCCCATAGGTCAGCACCGACCCCGCAGGGATGTGGCGGGCCAGCCGATGGACGGCCAGGGCATAATCGGCTGACATGGTTCCAGTTTAGGCGGGCCGGCGCCATATCGTCGGCAGCTGACGATACCGTGGGGGCATGGATAACTGGCATGAGCTCCCCCGCGCAGCATTCGACCTCGAGACCACCGGCAAGGATCCGCAGGAGGCCCGCATCGTGACCGCCTCCGTCGTGATCGTCAATGGGCGGCAGGAAATCATCAACCACCGGGAGTGGCTCGTGAACCCCGGGGTACCGATCCCCGAGGAAGCCGCCGCCGTGCATGGGGTGAGCACCGAGCAGGCGGTCGCCTCCGGGCAGGATCCCGCCACTGCCGTCGCCGAGATTTCCGCTCATTTGCGCGATTTGTTCCACACCATGCCGGTCCTGGCTTTCAACGCCGGATATGACTTCACCGTCCTGGCCCGGGAGTCGGAACGCCACGGGGTTCCTGCCCTGGAACCGGTCCCGGTGATCGACCCGTTCATCATCGATAAGCACGTGGACAAGTACCGTCGGGGCAAGCGCACGCTGACGGCAATGTGCGAGCACTATGGCATCCCGCTGAATAATGCCCACTCTTCTGCCGCGGATGCGGCAGCGACCGTCGGGGTGGCCGATGCCCAGGTCGCAAAGTACGCACAGGTCCTGGCCGTGGATCCTGCCGAACTCCACCGTTTGCAGATCAGTTGGGCTGCCGAGCAGGCGGCAAGCCTGCAGGAGTTCTTCCGTCGCAAGGATCCGACGGCGGTCGTGGACGGCACCTGGCCGGTCCGCTGATCGAATCGACGGCTGGGTATCCCGCGAAACCGTCACACGTGAGACATGTCACGTAGCTTCTTGCGCTCAATGATGATCCCCCGAATGGGCGCGTTCTTAGGGCGCCCCGGGGCGGCATCGCACAGCGGGCGGCCGACAACTTCTTCGTTACGAAGATTATTCGTCCGAACCCAATATTTCGGCATGTGAATTCGATTTCGTGAAGTCCATTGTGGTTGATCAAATGGATTCATTCGATTATTGGTGTCCACTTTGAGGCACCGTTCACTTCCAGCCGGAAAGAACCCCAGTATGTCAAAACTCCAGTTGTCCTTTGCCAAGTTCGCAGCGCTTGCGGCGGTGACCACCCTGGGTCTCAGCGCCTGCGGAGGGAGCTCCGAAGCATCTTCCGCCCTTCCCGAGGACATGACGTCGGTGACCATCGGTGTTGCCGACGGCGCCGAGTCGTACTGGCAGGTCTATAAGAAGGTGGTGAAGGAGGAGACGGGCGTCGACGTCTCCTTCAAGAACTTCTCCGACTACAACCAGCCCAACCCGGCCCTGGACCAGAAGCAACTTGATCTCAATGAGTTCCAGCACCTGCAGTACCTGGCCACCTACAACACGAAGAACGACAAGGATCTGCAGCCCATCGCGGGCACGGCGGTCTACCCGTTGCCGCTGTACTCCACCAAATATTCTTCGGCCGAAGAGATCCCCCAAGGGTCAGAGATTGCCATCCCCAATGACCCGACGAATTTGGCGCGTTCGCTGATCGTGTTGGAGTCAGCAGGACTGGTGGAGATCAATGGCGGCGCCGATTCCACGTCGACCCCGGCCGACGTGGACACCGCCGCTTCGAAGGTCAAGGTGGTGACCGTGGACGCCAAGATGACCGCCCAGAACCTGGATTCACTCGCCGGTGCCATCGTGAACAACAACTTCGCCACGGCTGCGGACCTGAGCGACGACGACATCATCGCCCAGGACGATCCCGAGGCGGATTCGACGAAACCGTACATCAACGCCTTCGTCGCCCGGGATGCCGATAAGTCCAATCCCACCCTGATCAAGATCGCCAAGCTGTACCACGACCCCGAGGTCGTCAAAGCGATCAAGAAGGATCTAGGCACCGGGGGCGTCTTCAAGGAGAACAGTGCCGAGGACCTCCAGTCAGCCCTGTCGACCATTGAAGAGAACATGAAGGCCGGCTCCAAGTAATACCCCGGGGCCCCGCCACCGAAACCTGCTGTGGCTCCTGCACCGGACACCCCGGAGCCGGAGCCATAGCGGCTTTCATGGGCCATTCATCTTCCGTCGCGAGAAAGGACCTGCGGTGGCATCCATCGTCAGTTTCCGCAAGATCTCCAAGGCCTATCCGGGCCGCGGAGCCACCAAGGGCACCCCCGTACATGCGCTCCGAGACGTCACCTTCGACATCCAGAAGGGCTCCATCACCGGGGTCATCGGCTACTCCGGGGCCGGCAAGAGCACCCTGGTCCGCCTGATCAACGCTCTCGAACTACCCACGGCAGGCAGCCTGACCGTCAATGGATCCGAGCTCACCGGAATGGGCGAGAAAGACCTGCGGGGGTTGCGTGGTGGTATCGGCATGATCTTCCAGCAGTTCAACCTCTTCAATTCGCGCTCGGTGGCCAAAAATGTCGAGTACCCGCTCATCGTCGCCGGCTGGACGAAAGATCAGCGGGCTGCCCGTGTCGCCGAGTTGTTGGACTTCGTGGGGATCTCCGAAAAGGCCAAGCAGTTCCCCAGCCAACTTTCCGGCGGCCAAAAGCAACGGGTGGGTATTGCCCGCGCCCTCGCGACGAACCCCGAAATCCTGCTGGCTGACGAGGCCACCAGCGCCCTGGACCCCGAGACGACGACCGAGGTGTTGGCACTGCTGAAGCGGGTCAATCAGGCGTTTGGGACCACGATCGTGGTGATTACCCACGAAATGCACGTCGTGCGATCGATCTGCGATCACGTGGCTGTGATGGAGCAGGGCGCCTTGCTCGAACACGGCCCCGTCTACGACGTCTTCGCCTTCCCGCAGAACCCTGCGACCCAGAAATTCATCAGCAGCACCATCGCCGATCGGCCGAGCGCCGATACCGTGGCCCGCCTGCAGGTCCTGCATCCGGGCCGGTTGGTCAGCATGACGATCTCCGAAGCGCCCGGGGCCCGGGCCGGAACCAATCAGCGGGAAATCTCGTCGCTGCTGGCGTCCTACCCGGCGGTCCACGATTCGGTGGTCTACGGTTCCGTCACCGAAATCGCCCAACGCCCCTTCGGCTCGCTCACCTACGTCCTCGAAGGCCCCGAAGCCGACGTCGACGCCGTCATCGAGGGGCTGGCGAAGATCACCACCGTGCAGCAATGGCCCCCGATGGCAGCTGCCGGTTCCGACGTCGAAGGAGCGAAGCCATGATCGACTGGACCACGATGGGCCCGTTGCTGTTCTCATCCATCGAACAGACCCTCTACATGGTCATCATCACGATGATCCTCGGGGGGATCCTCGGGCTGCTGATCGGCATGCTGCTCTATGCCACCCGGCCCGGCAACATCTTGGCTAATACCGTGGTGTTCAATGTGCTGAACTTCGTGATCAACCTCGTCCGGCCGATCCCGTTCATCATCTTCATCTCGCTCGTCGGCCCGTGGACCTTGCAGGTCATCGGCACCTCCATCGGCACCAATGCCGCCATCTTCCCGATGACGCTGATGACAGCGGTCGTTTTGGGGCGGATCGTGGAACAGAACCTCGTCGGCGTCGATCCCGGGGTCGTTGAAGCAGCCCGCGCCATGGGTTCCAGCCGCAGCCGGGTGCTTTTCGACGTCGTCCTCCGCGAGTCGATCGCGCCACTGGTGCTGGGCTATACGTTCATCTTCATCGGTGTCGTGGACATGTCTGCCGTGGCCGGGTACATCGGTGGCGGCGGCTTGGGCGATTTGGCCATCACCTACGGCTACCAACAGTTCAACTACGCGGTCACCCTGCTGGCCGTGGGAGTGATCGTCGTGATCGTTCAGCTCGCCCAACTGCTGGGCAACCATCTGGCCAAGCGCATGATGCACCGCTGATCACTACCGGCGCAGAACAGGCGGCGATCTTTCCCCCGCTGGGGGAATCGAACGCCGCCTGTTCCTGTTTCCGGCAGCGCAGCCCACAGCGCCAGCGCAGCCAGTAGCTGCTGCGCCGCTAGGCCTGCGGCACCGCTGCGGCTGCTGCACGGGCGGCAGCCGGCAAGGCTCCGATGATGCGTTCCATGGCAGAATCGTCGTGCGCCGCCGAGAGGAACCACGCCTCGAAGACGCTCGGGGGCAAGTAGACCCCGGAGTCCAGCATGGAGTGGAAGAACGGGGCATAGCGGTAGACCTGCTGGCCCTGCGCCTGCTCGTAATCGTGCACCCCGTGCTCGGAGGTTCCGAAGGCCACGGAAAAGAGGTTCCCGGCGGTTTGGATGGAGTAGTCCAGCCCGGCGCCATCGAAGGCCTGCCGCACGGCGGCCTGCAGTTCCCTACTGCGGGCATCCACGTGGGCGTAGACCTCCTCGGTCGCGTGGGTCAACGTTGCGATGCCGGCGGCCATGGCCACCGGGTTCCCCGAGAGGGTTCCTGCCTGGTAGACGGGTCCCAGTGGGGACAGGTAGTCCATGACCTCGGCGCGGCCACCCAAGGCTGCGGTCGGCAAGCCGCCGCCAATGACCTTGCCGAAGGTGAACAGGTCGGGCGTCCAACCGTCGGAGGCCCCGGTGAGGCCCCAGTAGCCGCCGGGCCCGGTGCGGAACCCGGTGAGGACCTCGTCCAGGATCAGCAACGAACCGTGGGCTGTGGTGATCCGCGAGAGGGCTGCATTGAATCCCTCGGCCGGGGTCACGACCCCCATATTGGCCGGGGCGGCCTCGGTGATCACGG
The DNA here is from genome assembly GCF_002332245.1 of Glutamicibacter sp. BW78. NCBI lineage: Bacteria > Bacillati > Actinomycetota > Actinomycetes > Micrococcales > Micrococcaceae > Glutamicibacter > Glutamicibacter sp. BW78. The sequence goes on along the minus strand of NZ_NRGU01000038.1, from coordinate 470,267 downwards.
CGGCGATCCGCTCGCCGTGTTCGGCGAAGGCAGCCTCGACGGCTGCGACGTCGTTATACGGCAGCACCAGTGTTTCGGCGGCGGTGGCCGCGGTGACCCCTGCGGATCCGGGCAGGGCCAACGTGGCCAGACCGGAACCGGCTGCTGCCAACAGTCCGTCCAGGTGTCCGTGGTAGCAACCAGCGAACTTCACGATCAGGTCGCGTCCGGTATATCCACGGGCCAGCCTCACGGCGGTCATCGTGGCCTCGGTGCCGGTGGAAACCATGCGCAGGCGTTCAACGGCCGGAACCCGGTCGCTCACGAGTCGGGCCAGCCCGGCCTCATCGGGGGTCGAGGCTCCGAAGGACAACCCACGGTCCACCGCGGCGTGAACGGCTTCCTGGACTGCCGGGTGCCGATGGCCCAGCAGCGCCGGACCCCAGGAGCAGACCAGGTCGACGTAGTCGTTCCCGTCGGCGTCGGTGAGGTGGGCACCATCGGCGGCCACCATGAACGGGGGCACGCCGCCGACCGAGCCAAAGGCGCGGACCGGCGAGTTCACTCCCCCGGGCATCAGGGTCCGGGCGGTGTCGAAAAGTTCCTGTGAGGTGGTCATGGTTATTTTCCTTCCTTCAGCCAGCCCGCGAGTTCGGCGGCCCAGTAGGTCAAGACGGTGTCGGCGCCGGCACGGCGGATGGACAGCACGGATTCGGTGACGGCGGCGCGGCGGTCGATCCACCCGTTGGCTGCGGCGGCTTCGATCATCGCGTACTCACCGGAGATCTGGTAGGCCGAGACCGGGACCGGTGACATGGCGGCAACGTCGGCCAGGACGTCCAGGTAGCTCATGGCCGGTTTGACCATGACCAGATCCGCTCCCTCGGCCAGATCCAGTTCAACCTCATGGATGGCCTCGCGGCGGTTGGAGGCATCCATCTGGTAGGTGCGCCGGTCCCCGCTCAGCTGCGAATCCACGGCCTCACGGAAGGGCCCGTAGAACGCGGAGGCGTATTTCGCGGCGTAGGCCAGCACCGACGTGTCGGCCAGCCCGGCGGCATCCAGGGCCTGCCGGATGACGGCGACCTGGCCGTCCATCATCCCCGAGGGGGCGACCATATGGGCGCCCGCCTCGGCCTGGACGACGGCCATTTGCGCGTAGATCGCCAGGGTGGCGTCGTTATCCACGCGGCCCTCCTCGTCCAGGACTCCGCAGTGCCCGTGGTCGGTGAATTCATCCAGGCAGAGGTCGGACATGATGACAATATCGTCGCCGACTTCTGCCCTGACGTCGGCGATGGCCCGGTTCAGCACCCCCTCGGGGTCGATCCCGGCGCTGCCGGTGGCATCACGGTGGGCCGGGATACCGAACATCATGAACCCACCGAGCCCCAGTTCCACGGCCTCGACGGCTGCGCGTTTGAGCGAATCGGTGGTGTGTTGCACGACGCCGGGCATGGAGGTGATCGGTTGTGGTTCGGTGAGGTCCTCACGGATGAACGTGGGAAGGATGAGCTGGCGCGGGGCCAGATCGACTTCGGCGACAAGCCGACGCATGGCGGGGGTGGTACGCAGCCGGCGGGGCCGGTGGGCGGGGAAAGACATCGTGGCCTTCAGCTCTCTGCCCCGGGTGGCATGCGGGGCGTTCGTGGTCGGGGGTTCGTGGGTTCAGTCTGGGTGGTCGGTGGTGGCGGGTTCACCCGGTGGCGACGGATCGTGCACCGCGAACTCCCAAGCGTCGGCCAGCCCGGCCGGGGTGGGCGTGGAGGCGATGGCAGCAGGTTCCCAGCCGTTGCGGCGCAACTCCTCGGCGGTGGAGTCGCCGATGGCGATGGCAGCTACCGTGTCCGGTGGCGTGCCGACCAGGGCCAGGTAGCGCCTGACGATGCTCGGGGAGGTGAAGAACACGGCGTCCACTGACTCCGGGACACCTCCGTTCCGGGTCAACACTGCGGGTTCCACCAGGGGGGCAGGTGCCGGTTCGGCTTCCGGTGCGCGCAGACGACGCGATGGTTCGGCGGGGGCATCAACGGTGCGGTAGGCGGTGACGACGAAGGCGTCGGCACCCCAGTGGCGCATGCCGTCGGCCAGTGTGGAAGAGGCGATATCGGCTTGGGGCATGAAGACGGTGCTGCCGGGCCCCGGGCGGGAGATGGCGGGCCATTCGGCCAACATGCCACGCGCCGAGTGGTCGGTCTCCGGAGCAAATTCCACGGGCAGGCCAGCTGCCGTGGCCGCCCGGGCCGTTGCCTCGCCGACAACGGCGATTCGGGTCGGTTCCGGAACGGGTATCCCGCTTCCGGTGGCCGGGATTCCGCTGGGTTCTCTGCCAGCCGATCCCGCTCCAACCACGCCCAGTGCGGCGGAGCGCTGCTGCAAGGCCAGCACCGTGGTGCGCGAGGTGAGCAGGAGCCAGTCGAATCCGCCGTCGGCCAGGCGACGGATCCCGTCGTCGATCCCGGTGGTGTCCTCCGGGAGTTCAAAGTCGATCAGCGGGCACAGCAGGGTTGTCGCGCCACGGGCTGCCAGTTCGGCCACGGTGGGAGCGGACCGGTCAGCGCTGCGCAAGAGCAGCGCCGACCGTCCGGCCAACCATCGGCGATCGGGCACCTAAAGGCCCGCCATCCGGGCGGCCCCGGCGTCGAGTAGTTCCTCGGCCAGAGCGATCCCCACGGCCTGGGCGCCCTCGATGTCGAGGCGTTCGGTGGTGGCGCTACGTCGGATCCAGTCACTACCATCCGGGGCGCAGGCAACGCTGTCTAACCGCAATTCACCGTCGACGATCCTCGCCAGGGCGCCGATCGGTGCCGAGCAACCGGCCTCGAGTCGGCCCAGCAGGGCCCGCTCTGCGGTGATGGTCATCCGGGTTTCGGGGTCATCCAGGACCTTCAGTGCTGCGTCGACCTCGGAGTTGCCGGTGCCACCGGCACGGACCTCCACGGCCAACGACCCCTGCCCGGGCGCCGGGAGCATGATCTCGGGATCCAGGTACTCGGTGATGTGTTCGCCCAGGCCCAACCGTTCGAGTCCTGCAGCGGCCAGCACGACGGCGTCCAAGTCACCCTGGACACCGCGGCCCACCCCGCCGTCGTCCTCCGGTGTGGCCGAACCGGCGACCCGGCCCAGCCGGGTACCGACGTTCCCGCGGATGCCCACGATCTGCAGATCGGGCCGGGCAGCCTTCAGTTGGGCGCCCCGGCGCGGGGATCCGGTGCCGATTCTGGAGCCCGGTGGAAGCTGATCCAGCCTCAGCCCGTCCCGGGCGCAGAGCGCATCACGGACGTCGACCCGGACCGGCGTGGCCGCAATGACGAGGTCTTCTGGTTGGGCCGTGGGCAGGTCCTTGAGCGAATGGATCGCCACATCGCAGCCGCCCTCAAGCAGCGACATCCGCAGCGCGGCGGCGAACACCCCGGTGCCGCCGAGCTGGGATAACGGGCCGGAGGTGACGTCGCCCTCGGTTTTGACCCGGATGAGCTCATGCCCCTGCCCGGAAGCCGCGCTCAGGGCTTCGGCCACCGTGGTTGTCTGGGTCATGGCCAGCGCCGAACCACGCGTCCCCACACGGAAGCCGGGCTCCGTCGTCGTTCCCTGTCCGGTCATTTCCTCGCTCATGATGCGGGCACCCCCACCTCGGAGTCCACGGCGGCGATGGTCGGCTTGATCGTGCCGTCACGCATGATCTTGGAGCAGCAGTTGGGACGGCAGACATCGAACCAGGGGCCGAGCTCGACCTCGCTCTGCCGGCCTGCAAGCAGTGCCGAACCGTCGGGTCCGGCGATCCGTTCGGAGACCAGGTCCACGATGCCGCGGACAAACTTTTCGTGCGTGCCCGGGGTGGCTGCCCGGTTGAAGGCCAATCCCAGTTCCTCGCAGGTCTCCTTGGCTTCGGTATCCAGGTCCCAGAGGACCTCCATATGATCCGAGACGAAGCCGATCGGTACCACGACCACGCCTCCGGTGCCCGACGCGTGATAGTCGGCCAGCGCGTCGTTGATATCCGGTTCCAACCACGGGGTGGCCGGGGAACCCGAACGGGACTGGAAGACCAGTGAGTGTTCGAGGCCCGTGGCCTCGGGAACCTGGGCCAGGATAGCCTCGCCGACGGCCAGGTGCTGGGCCGAGTACACATCGGTGTCCAGTGTGGGCGCCAGATCCCGTGGGCCGGCGGCTTCGGCGTCGGAGAGCGGGATGGAGTGGGTGACGAAGACAATCCGTACCGGCGCCTCGGGCGTGCCGGCAGCGGCGAGCTGGGAGCGCACGTCGGCCAAACCGGCGGCCACACCTTCAGCGAAGGGGTCCACGAAGCCCGGGTGGTCGAAGTACTGGCGGACCTTATCGACCTCGAGGATGCCCTCGAGCCCGGTTTCGCGCAGGGCCACGCCCAGGTCTTCGCGGTACTGGCGGCAGCTGGAGTAGCAGGAGTAGGCGCTGGTGGAGAACATCAGCACCTTCCGGTGGCCGTCCTCGTGCAGGGCCTTGAGCGTCTCGGGGATGTAGGGGTCCCAGTTGCGGTTGCCCCAGTAGACGGGGATGTCGATCCCGCGGGAGGCCAGTTCGGCTTCCATCGCCGATTTCAGCGCCCGGTTCTGGGCGTTGATCGGGCTGATGCCACCGTTGGCCCGGTAGTGGGTGGCGACCTCTTCGAGACGCTCATCGGGGATACCGCGGCCGCGCGTGACGTTGCGCAGGAACGGGATGACGTCTTCCTGGCCTTCGGGGCCGCCGAAGGAGGCGAGCAGGATGGCGTCATAGGGTTTGGGTTCCATCCGCCCTGCGTCGTCGTAGCCGGTCCGCGGGTCGAAGGACTGCTCGGGCTGGCTCATCGCAGCACCTCGGCAACCTCGGCGGTGCTGATGCGTTTGCCGGTGTAGAAGGGGATCTCCTCGCGGACATGGTTCCGTGCCTCGGTGTAGCGCAGGTGGCGCATGAGGTCGACGAGATCGATCAGTTCGGGGGCTTCCAGGCCCAGCAGCCACTCCCAGTCGCCGAGCGCGAACGAGGCGACGGTATTGGCCTGGACCTGGGGGAAATCCTTGCCGAGCATGCCGTGGTCCCGCAGCATCTTGCCGCGCTGTTCACCCTCGAGCAGGTACCACTCGTAGGAGCGGACGAAGGGGTAGAAGCACAGCCACTTCTGCGGTTCCTTGCCCAGGGCGAAGGATGGTGAATGGTTCCTGGTGAATTCCGCATCCCGGTGTACTCCCATGGCGGAGAAGACCAGGGTGGTTTCGGCAAAGAGGTAAGTGCGCCGGATCTTGCGCACGGCCTCCTGCAGGCCATCGGGTTTCGGGCCATGCAACCACACCATGATGTCGGCGTCGTTACGCATCCCCGAGACGTCGTAGGTGCCGCGCAGGACGACGCCGGCCGTGGCCAGCTCGGTGACCAGGGCGTCAAAGGCTGCGACGCCTTCGCTGCGGTCCAGGTCGGAATCGCGTTTGAACACGGTCCACAGGGTATAGAAGAGCTCTTCCTCCGGGGCCTCGGACGTGCCGGTTTCGGTGGTGGAAGGTGCTTGGCTCACGGTGTGGCCTCAACTTTCTGCTGCTGGATATTTCGGTGGGGTCTTGGCGGCCGGTTGGCCGCAGTCAACTGGCGGTGATGGAGGTGCGGGCCCTCGTGTCGGCGACGACCGAGGCCAAACCGGTGCCGGCCAGCCAGGCGCCGACGACGTCGAGCCCCGGTTGTTCGGCCAGGGCGGCACGGAAGGCATCGACCCGGTCCCGGTGGCCGGTGGTGGCGAAAGGCAGGGCTGCGTCATAGCGGACCACGTCCCACCCGACCACATCGGCTGCCGAGAGCCGGACACCCATCAGGGTCGAAGCGTCGGAGATGGCGATATCGCCCAGGACGGAGTCGTCTGCGGGGATCGTGTCGGGGCCGTCGGAGAGGCGTCCGTAGGACAGCCGAAGCACATGGGTTCCCGGTCCTGCCTCGTCGGCGAGCCACCCCCATTTGGCCGTGGCATGGGTCAGGGCCTTTGCCGTGACACCGGGGGTTCCGGGAGCAACCAGCAGACCGGTGCCGCGTGGTGCCGCGTCGAGCTCCGGCTGGTCCACGACCAGCGTCACCAGCGCGATGCCGTGTCCGGTCTTCGGTCGCAGGGCGGCGGCATCGGGCAGGAGGCCGGCCAGTAGATCCACGGCGACCGGCCCGGGGGTGGCGATGATGACCCGTTCGGCGGTTTCGGGGGCCGCCTGGCCTTCGACGGTGACCTCCCAGTCGCCCTCGGAAAATCCTTCGGTGGGCGCCTTCCGAGCCAGGGACAGGACTGTGGATCCCACCTGCAGTCCGGTACCCGCGGTTTTCAGCTCGTCCAGCAGTGCCTCGATCAGTCGGTGCATGCCACCGGCCAGCCCGGCGACGGCCGAACCTGCCGGGGCCGAAGCCCGCAGTGCGGCGACGCCTCGAGCCAAGGAATGGTGTTTCACCATGGCGGCGCGTAGCCCGGGGGCGACCGTATCGACGTCCAGGGTGGTCGGATCGGCCGAATGCACTCCGGCAACGATGGGGGTCACCAGTCCGTCCAGGACTGCTTGGCCCATTCGGGCCTGAACGAGTTCGCCCAAACTGATGGGTTCCTTGGCCTGGCGTCGGGTCACCGGCATGGCCAGATCGGTGGCAGCCCGAACACAGCCTGCCGCACCGATCACCGCTTTAACGTCCTCGGCCCAAGGATCCGCGGGGATGCCCAGGAGGGCGGTGGCCGGCATCCGGAGGGCCCGGGGGCCACCCCGTTTGGCGTGATCGGCTGCGTGGTACAGCCAGGAACCTGCAGGATTCGGCGTCTGGATCGACGCCTCCAAGCCCAGTTCGGTGGCCAGCTCGGCGACGGCGGTGGAACGGACGGCGAAGGATTCGGCGCCCGCGTCGAGTTTCAGCCCAGCCACCTCATGGGATGCCACGCTTCCACCGAAGCGTGAGGAAGCGTCAAAGACGTCAACGTGGTGTCCTGTGAGCGAGAGTTCGCGGGCCGCCACGAGCCCGGCGATCCCTCCGCCGACCACGATCGCGCGGGGCGCCGAAGCATGGCCCGGAGTGCCGACGATCTTCTCGGCCTGCGTCATCCCTACGTCCTTTCCGCGCTGGAGACCCACGAAGGGTCCCCACCATTATCGCCCCGTGTCCTGATGATCAGGTGTGCACGAGATGTCAGCCTGCGGTCGGGGGGATCGAGTGGATGAGTTCCACCACCCGGGTCAGGACCTCGGGTTCGGTATCCGGGGGAACCCCATGTCCGAGGTTGACCACATGGCCGGGAGCGTGCGCGCCCGAGGCCAGGACGTCACGGACGTGGGCCTCGAGGACTTCCCAGGGGGCGGTCAGCAAGGCCGGATCGATATTGCCTTGCAGGACACTCTGTCCGCCGAGGCGTCGGTTGGCCTCGGCCAACTCCAGTCGGTAATCCACCCCCACCACGTCGGCACCGCAGTCACGCATCGCCGTCAGGAGTTCACCGGTCCCGGTCCCGAAATGCACGAGCGGCACGCCCAGGTCCTTGACCCGGGAGAAGGCCAGGGTGGAGGCCGGCGCGGCGAACTGCTCGTAATCGGCCAGCGACAGGCTTCCGGCCCAGGAGTCGAAGAGCTGGCCGGCACTGGCACCTGCTTCCAGCTGGGCGCGCAGGAACGCACCCGAGGCCTCGGCAGCCCATTCGGCCAGGGCGTTCCAGGTATCCGGGTCGTTGTGCATCATCCGGCGCGGGCCCAGGTGGTCCCGGGACGGTTTGCCTTCGACCATGTAGGCGGCAACGGTGAACGGGGCCCCGGCAAAGCCGACCAGCGGAGTGCTGCCGAGTTCGGCGACCGTCAGGGCCACCGCCTCACGGATGGGGTCCAGTGAGGCATCGGTGAGTTCGGGCAAGCGGGCCACATCGGCTGCCGTGCGTACCGGTTCGTCCAGAACCGGGCCGACGCCGGGAACGATGTCCACGCCGACCCCTGCGAGTTTGAGCGGGATGACGATATCCGAGAAGAAGATTCCCGCGTCCACCCCGTGACGGCGTACCGGCTGCAAGGTGATTTCCGAGGCCATCTCCGGGTTCAGGCAGGAATCGAGCATGTTTCCGCCTTCGCGGAGCTTGCGATACTCAGGCAGCGAACGTCCTGCCTGGCGCATGAACCATACGGGGCGCCGGTTGGGCACCCCGCCTCGGTAGGTCGTGATGAGATCGGATGAGGACGTACGCCCATCCATCAACGGGTGGCTAGCGCTCAAGGTCATGCTCCGATTCTGCCAAGTCCACCCACTGAACCGCTAATCCTTGCCACCTGCGAAGACCCTTCGTGGCCAACGACACGTTCTACGTCTCGTAAAAATCCTATTCTGGCCCGTCATTCCGGGGGATCCAGGCCCTCAGGTTAGGGCAGCCTGCATGTCCCGATGGGCACTCTAGCGGTACGATGTTGGACATTGTGGTTTTCCTAGCACTTGTCGCATCCCATTCTGATATCGACCTTGAAACGGTGGCCCGGCTGAGCGCCGCTTCCGACGGGGTCGCTTCTGCCGTGCTCGATGGCACGACCCCGGTCTCCGGCGCTGTCGTCTTGTCCACGTGCAACCGCTACGAGGTCTATTGCGAAGCCCCCGGCGAGACCGAGGTACCCGCGGCTCGTCAGGCAGTGATCGAACAGATCTCTGCCGCCTCCGGGCTGGCCGAGGATCAGGTCTCCCAGGCCTTGGAAACCAAGACAGCGGACGACGCCGTCTCCCACCTTTTCGCTGTCGGGGCAGGACTCGATTCGGCAGTCATCGGTGAACGTGAGATTGCTGGCCAGGTGAAGCGGGCCCTCATCGAGGCGCAGGCCACCGGTACGGCTTCCGGTCCCCTCGTGAGGCTTTTCCAGAGCGCCTCACGGACCGCCAAGGATGTGGGGACCCGCACCGCGTTGGGCGGCCGGGGCCTGTCCATCGTCTCGGTGGCCCTCGATCTTTCCGAGGACCTCTCGGTCGCGGCGTCCTGGTCGGAGCTCAATGTCGTCATCTTCGGTACCGGCGCCTATGCCGGCGCCACCATGGCCCGGCTGAAGGAACGCGGGGCCGCCAACGTTTCCGTCTACTCGGCTTCGGGCCGGGCCGATGCCTTCGTCGCGTCCCGCGGCGGAACGGCCATCGACGATGAGGCTCTGCCGACCGTCTTGCGTGAGGCCGACGTGCTGATCGGTTGCAGCGGCGGCGGGGTGCGTATCGATGCCGCCGAATTGCAGTCGTTGGACCGCAACGGGCGGCCCCTGGTGGCCATTGACCTGGCACTGACCCACGATGTGGACCCCGATGTCTCGGATCTGGACGGCGTCGAATTGATCACGCTGGAGTCAGTGCGCATGGCTGCTCCCGCCGAACAGTCAGAAGCCGTGGCCCAGGCCCGGGTCATCGTCACCGACGCTGCCGAGAAATTCGCCGGGCAGCAGCGCCAGCGCAGCGCAGATACCGCGATCGTCGCGCTCCGCAAGCACACCCAGAAGGTCCTCGAGACCGAAGTGCAGCGGGTCAGGGCCCAGCATGGTTGCACCGCGGCTGCCGAAGAAGTCGAATTCGCCATGCGCCGCATGATGCGCCAACTCCTCCATGTCCCCACCGTGAGGGCTAGGGATCTGGCCGCAGAAGGACGGCACGGCGATGTCGAGGATGCCCTCACCACCCTCTTCGGCATCGAGCTCGAAGAATCCCCGGCAGCCACCGGCCACCAGGCCGCGCCCGGGATCCGCGCCGAGGAACCAACCACCGGCCCGCCGGCGTTGCCCGCTACGGGTACCGACGGCCCGCCCTGCCCCGAACGCCGCGAATCCTAGCGTGCACGCCGGTGCTCCACCCCGCTGCTGACAGCCCCTAGTACATTGATTTTTCGGGTTCGATTTGTTCGACCCAGGCGGCGATGCCTCCGGCCAAATGCCGCACGTTGTCATAGCCCTGGTCGATCAGGTACTCGAGCACCTCGCCGGAGCGTCCACCTGATTTGCAGTGCAGGACCACCTCACGATCCCGCGGCAGACTGATGTCCCCTCCCAGCACTTGGGCGCGCGGAGCCAATTCGGCACCGTCGATGGACACGATCTCGGCCTCGCCCGCTTCCCTGACATCGATCAGGACAAAGTCCTTGCGCCCGGCGGCACGTGCTGCCAACAGCTCACGCAGGCCCAGCGGATCGATGGTCGGTAGTTCCTGGGCCGGTTCTCCCGCAGGGGTCATCCCGCAGAACGCCGGGTAGTCTTCCAGCAATTCGGCCGGTTGGACCGTTTCCGGGTCGGGACGCAAACGGATTTCCCGCCAGTTCATGGCCAGTGCGTCGAGGATGAGCACCCGGCCCAGCAAGGATTCGCCGATCCCGGTGATGAGCTTAATGGCCTCGGCGGCCATCACTGCCCCAATCTGTGCGCATAGCACCCCAAAGACGCCGCCCTCGGCGCAGGAGGGAACGCTTCCGGCCGGCGGCGCCTCGGGGTACAGGTCCCGATAGGTGGGGCCCTGACCGTTCCAGAAGACACTGACCTGGCCGTCAAAGCGCAGGATCGACCCCCAGACATAGGGTTTATTCAAGATCGCCGCCGCATCGTTGACGAGGTAGCGGGTGGCGAAGTTATCGGTCCCGTCCAGGATGAGGTCGTAGTCGGCGAAAATTTCCAACGCGTTGGTGCTGTCCAGGTGCACGTCGTGCAGGACGACGTCGGTGAACGGGTTGATCTCGGCAATGCTCTGCCGCGCCGACTCACCTTTGCCCTGCCCCACATTGGACATGCCATGGATGATCTGACGTTGCAGGTTGGAGACTTCCACGGTGTCGTCTTCGACGATACCGATTCTCCCGACGCCGGCGGCAGCCAGGTAGAGCAGTGCCGGGGAACCCAGCCCACCGGCACCCATCACGAGAACGCGGGAGTTCTTCAGCCGCCGCTGCCCCTCCAGGCCGACCTCGGGGATGATGATATGGCGTGAATAGCGCTTCAGTTCTTCCGGACCCAGCTCGACGGCTGGTTCAACGAGGGGGCCGGGGGCTGTTCGTATCGCATCCTGCATTTTCCCAGCTTAGTCCCAGCCGTGGATTACCCATGGGTAGAATGACTCCATCTGTAACGACGACGACGTTACGGAGGAGAGGCAGGCAGTGGAGCGCAGTCCAGAAAATTCTCAGCGGACCCCTCGGATGCCGCGGGACCAGCGGCGGCGGCAATTGCTGCAGGCCGCGCATCAGGTCTTTGTGGCCCATGGCTACCATGGCGCTGCCATGGACGAGATCGCCGACGTCGCGATGGTCAGTAAACCGGTGCTGTACCAGCATTTCCCGGGCAAACGCGAGCTCTACCTCGCGCTGCTCGACGAACATCTGGAGGCCCTCTCCCACCGGCTGCTCCTGGCCATCGCCTCCACCACCGATAATAAGCAGCGGGTCAGGGCCACCATCCGTGAGTTCTTCGGTTTCATCGCCGGTGACAGTCAGGCCCACCGCCTGGTCTTTGAATCGGATCTGATGAATGACGCGGCGGTGAGTTCCCGGCTGGAGGCCTTCAACGCGAATTTCGCCGATGCCATTGCCGGGGTGATCGCCGAGGACACCGGTCTCAGCCAGGCCCAAGCGGTGCTCTTGGGCCGGGCGATGTCAGGTATGGCCCAGGTCGCGGCCCGTTACTGGCTCGAGCTGGAGGGCGAGGTTGATCTCGACGAGGCCAGCGACCTGGTCTCGCGTTTAGCTTGGCGCGGAATTGCTCGGTTCCCGAAGGAATCCTGACGTAGATTTGACCCTGAAGCATAGGGGCGTCGCTCGAGGCGCCCACCCCGACTTAAGAGGAGCCACCATGGACGTGCGCATCGGAATCCAGAATGTTGCCCGCGAGGTTGTCATCGAATCTGCCGAGACCGCGGAACAGGTCAGTCAGACCGTCCGCGACGCCATCAGCGGCTCCACCGATCTGGTGCTCAGCGATTCCAAGGGCCGCCAGATCATCGTCCCGGCCGGTGTCATCGGCTATGTGGAGGTTGGCGCCGAGGAACAGCGCCGCGTCGGTTTCGCCGCCCAGGCCTAACGAAACACCCCGCAGAAAACTGCCGGCCCCGACACNNGTGTCGGGGCCGGCAGTTTTTCTCTGGCCACCTCAGTCGGCGGGCATATGGCCGATTTCGGTGCAGAGGCAGACCCGGTTTCCGTCGGGGTCGGCATAGACCCTGAACGCAGGGTGCCGTGTCCCGTCTCCCTCACCGGCCACCGGGCGAAGATTTTCCCGCTCGAGTTCCAGGGTGCTCAGCGCAACGTGCCGGTCCAGGTGGATCCTGTTGTTCGCCGGCGTATCGGTCACTTGGAACCAGATATTCGGGTTGCGTCCTTCCGGATCGACGACATCGCCGTTATCCGCCAACTGATATCCCAGTGCACTGGTCCAGAATTCGGCGATCCGTGAGGGGTCCTCGGTATCGATGCCCAACTCCACGGTGGTGTGACGACGCGGTTCGGCGGTCCCCCCGGCCCGCGTCGCAACCCTGGACACTGCCTCGGCGAATTCCATGTCCTGACCGGTGACCTCACCTCCTGCCTCATGGGAGGAAACCGTCAAGAAGACGGTGTCATACCGCCAGTCCAGGTCTGGGTGGTGATTGAGGTCCTCGGCAATCGCCCCCACGCCGGCGATGAAGTCGATGGCCGACGCTGAGCTGGCGAAGGAGTAGGCCGTCACGAGGGCGCCCAAACGGTACCGCCAATCGGGCAGCCCGGTCAGGGCTTCATTGAGTCGGGTCCCCGTCAGCACGGTGTCTGCCGGTTCGGTGGATGGATCGGTCATGATCTCTCCTTTCGCTCCCTGGGCCCATGCTCGTGCCGTTGGCTCAGGCAGTCAACCCCAGGGCAGCCATCCGGCGCGAATGGTTTTCCACGAGTTCGGAAAACAGGACGCTCAGGGGTTCTTCCCCGTCCGGGGTGATCAGCGCATCGTTGAAAAGACCACTTTCGGCGATCCTGCGGGCCTGGGTGAGGGCCTCCCCCAGCAGGCGCCGGCCCCACAGCGCCAACCGGGAGGCCAGCCGAGGATCTTCCTGCAGGGCTTCTTGGAGGCGTTCGTGGAGCCATTTATTCTGCTCATCCAGTGCCTGTACCTCTTGGACGAGTCGACGGATATCGGGGTCCAAACCGCGGGAGATCGCGACATAGAAATCCCCCGAGACCGAGTCGATGACATGGGCCTTCATCAAGGATTCATACCAGTCCCCGGGGCGGGTGCGATCGTGCAGGGCATCGATGGAGGCCACAAAAGGTTCCATGGAATCCGCTGGCTCGGCCCCTCGGGCGGTGATGACTTCCACCACTCGCTCATAATGGCCGAACTCATGGACGGCCAGTCGGGCCAGTGCCACCCGGTCGATGATGGTCGGAGAGAACCGTGCATCGGAGGATAGTCGTTCGAATGCGGTCAGTTCCCGGTAGGCCATGAGCCCACACAGGGCCAGTTCGGCCCGGTTTCGGGTCGCATCGTCAAGGGTCGGCGGTGGCAGCTCGGTCATGCAGGCCAGCTTACCTCCGGCCCCGCTCCCTCCCCGGGTCGGGCGCACGTTTCCCCCACTGATGTGGTTAGGCTGAACCTGTGGTGCGCAAACTCATTGACCTGAAAACCGGTGCCCGCCAGACACGGCTTGCGGCGGCACTGGAGTCGTTGGTGTCCGCGATGGAGCTGCCCGGGCAGTATCCGCCCGAAGCACTGGCCGAGGCCCAAGCAGCGATCGATACCTTGGTTTTGCCCGAACACGACCTTACCGACATCGAATTTGTCACCATCGACCCGGCTGCTTCCACCGATTTGGACCAAGCAGTCCATCTCGCCCGCGAGGGGGACGGCTATGTGGTCAGCTATGCCATCGCCGATGTGCCGGCCTTCATCACAGAAGGCGGCGCCCTGGACACCGAGACCAGGCGCCGCGGGCAGACCCTATATTTGCCAGGCCACCGGGTGCCTCTGCATCCGGAGATCATCAGCGAGGATGCCGGCTCGCTGTTGCCGGGCCAACGCCGCGGCGCCTACGTCTGGACCTTCCGTCTTGACGCCGACGCGCTGGTGATCGGCACCGACCTCACCCGCGCCACCGTGTGTAGCCGACAGAAGCTCAACTACGCCGGCGTCCAAGCCGACATCGACGACGGCAGCGCCTCCGAATCACTGGCCCTGCTGAAGGAGGTCGGGCTCAAACGGATCGAAGCCGAACGTGAACGCGGTGGCGCGAGCCTGCGCATTCCCGAGCAGGAAGTCGAGGTGGACGACGACGGGGTCCCCTTCCTCGCGACCCGGGCCGCCCTGCCCGTGGAGGACTGGAATGCACAGATCTCCTTGCTCACCGGGATGGAAGCGGCACGGATCATGCTCGAGGGCGGGATCGGAATTCTGCGGACCATGCCCGCCCCCGATGAGCACGGTTCCAGGGCCTTCCGGCGGGAGGCTGCCTCGCTGGGTACCCCCTGGCAGCAGGGGGTCCCCTACGGCGAGTTCCTGCGCTCCCTCGACGTCACCGAACCACGTCAGTTGGCCATCATGCATGCGGCCACCTCTTTATTCCGCGGTGCCGGCTACACGGCCTTCGATGGCGAACTGCCCGCTGAACGCAGCCAGGCGGCCATCGCGGCCCCCTATGCGCACACCACGGCGCCGTTGCGCCGGCTGGTGGATCGTTTCAGTCTCATCGTCTGCGAGCATCTGGTCCGGGGCGTCGAGGTTCCCGCAGGGATCCGTCGGGCGCTCCCGCTGTTGCCGGAGCTGATGCAGTCCTCCAACCAGGTGGCGGGAACTGCCGAGCGGGCAGCCATCGATACCGTCGAGGCTGCCCTGCTCTCGGACCGGATCGGGGAGACCTTCGAAGCGATCACGCTTAATGGCACGTCCCCCGAACAAGCCGCCAAGGCCCACGAGAACGGTGACGCCCCTGGAGGGCGTCTGCAGGTCCTCGACCCGGCGGTCAATGCCCGGTTCCTGGGCCGGGCCGAAGCCGGCGAGCGCGTTCAGGCCGAACTCGTCCAGGCCGATATCGAAAAGCACACGGTGTTGTTCACGATTCCCTGATCCCGCCATCGGCTCCCGTGAGGGGCCGCTCAGCCCAGGAGGAACTCAGCGCGCCCGTGCATGCTTGATGAGGCGTGGGCCATGGGTCGGCGGGGGATTCGTCCACCCCGGTGGGCCAGTCGACCGGCACGTACCGCATGCCTGAACGCCTCGGCCATCAACGCCGGCTCTTGCGCCCGGGTGACGGCGGTGGCCAACAGGACGGCGTCGCAACCCAGCTCCATGGCCAGGGCCGCGTCAGAGGCGGTACCGATGCCGGCGTCAAGCACGACGGGGACCGTCAACCGTGAGGCAATGTATTCGATGTTATGCGGGTTCAGGATCCCCTGCCCGGTGCCAATGGGCGCGCCCAGCGGCATCACGGCCGTGCACCCCAGGTCCTCGAGCCGCTGGGCTGCCACCGGGTCGTCGTTGGTGTAGGCGAAGACCTTGAAACCGTCGGCGACCAGTTCCTCGGTAGCGCTGAGCAGTTCGGGAATATCGGGCAGCAATGATTCGTCGTCGGCGATGACCTCGAGTTTGACCCAGTCGGTATCCACCGCTTCGCGGCTCATTTTGGCGGTCAGGATTGCTTCACGTGCCGTATGGCATCCCGCAGTATTGGGCAGTAAGCGGATCCCCAGGCGGCTCAGCAACGCGAAAATGGATTCGCGGCCCGGGACCACCGCATGGCGGCGCATCGACACCGTGGTGAGTTCGGTTCCTGCGGCAATCAGTGCCGCTTCAAGGACGTCCTGGCCGGGGGCGCCGCCGGTGCCGGTGATCAATCGTGAGCTGAACCGGGTTCCGTCCACGACCAGGTCATCGGTGTGGGCTACTTCAGCCACCTTGCACCGCCGAGAGCAGCTCGATGCGATCGCCTGGCTGCAACGGGGTTCCGGCCCACGCCGAGCGAGGGACGACCTCGTCGTTGACCGCTGCCGCTAGACCAGGACTCGTCCCCTCGGCGGTGCGGCCATCGGTGCCCAGCGCCAGACCGGTCTCGCGCCGGATCAGCTCCAGCACGCTGAGTTCGGCATGGGGCTCGGCCTGTCCGTTGAGGATCAGTGGGGCCTTGGTGTCGTTCATGAGAATCTCCAGGGGTCGAAGGATGCCAGATGGGTCGGGTCAAGGATGGTCGGGGGCGAACGTGGCGCGGTGGCCTCGGGCGCCGGGGCGAGTAGCGTGCGGACTGCCGCCGCAGCCGCCACACTGAGCAGGACACCATGGCGGTGGAATCCCGTGGCGGCGATCAATCCGGGGCCAATGCGTCCGAGCAACGGCAAGTGATCGGGAGTCGAGGGACGGGCGCGGGCCGTCAGTTCCACCAATTCGTAGTGGGCCAGGGCAGGCATGACACGCAGCGCATCACGCAGCAACCGGTGCACCCCCTCCACGCTGACTCCGGCCTGGTCATCTTCGCGTTCGGTGGCGCCCACGATGACTTCACCGTCGCGACGCGGCAGGATGTAGACCCGCTGTCCGGAGACCAGCGCACGCACCGTGGAACCCGCCGGACGGGGGGCCGTGGCGGTGGGCCGCAACCTGAGGACGTCGCCGAATACCGGGCGCACGGGAAGCCGCAGGATCGCTGGCAATCCGGTCAGGCCCTCCCCCGGCGCCCCGTGCTCGCCGATCCTTCCTGTTCCGGTGGCCACGATGACTTCATCGGCTTCGATTTCGGCCAGTTCTCCGTCGGCGCTGACGGTCTGCACCGTGGGCCCGCGCTCCCCCTGGACGACGGCGGTCGCCCGCTGGCGGTAAAAGGCCACCCCGGGTTCGGACTCGAGGGCGGCCACCAGGGCTTCGGCGGTGCGACGCGGGTCGGTCCTGGCGTCCGCGGGGGCGTGGAAGGCGCCGGCCAACCGGGGGGCCAGCAGGGGCTCGATTTCGCGGGCCGCAGCAGTTCCCAGCTCCCCGATTCCCAGTCCGACGGCGCGTTGGGCTTCGGCCAGCACCGAAAGGTCGGCACGGTCGGCCGCATCGGCGGCGACCACCAGCGTGCCGCAGGCCTCGAAGCCGGTGGACCGTCCGCTGGCGGTTTCCACTGCTTGGGCCCACTGTGGCCAGGCTGCGGCAGCAGGAACCGAGAGGTGGAGCAATTCGCGTTCCTGATAATGAAATTCGGTGACGGCGGCGAGCATTCCGGCCGCGGCGTGGGTGGCCCCCGTTGCGGGGGCCGGGTCGATCACGGTGACCTGGTATCCGCTGCGGGCCAGTTCCCAGCCAATCGACAAGCCGATGATCCCGGCACCGATGACGGCACAATGCATGCTTCGCTACCTTCCCTCCGCCGGCATGATCCGGATCAGGTCTCTCGGTCGGCGCTCGGAGCCGTTCTACGGCGGCAGCACCCTCTCAGCCCGTCTGCGGGCTCCCGTGGTTCGGCTCCAGCGTAACTCACACCACGCGCGGCCAGGTCCCGGGGCGGTGTTTATGTCGCGGCACGTTAGACTGAGGGGGTAGACAAGGATGCCCGGTCGTACCAGACGCATTTACTTGGCAGGAATTCCCAGCGAACCTGCACCTTTTGCGCGTTCATTCGCGCTGGTTAGCCCGCGATCGGCTCCGCTGGACGCGCCGCTGCTGCGGTGGACTCCGCTCTCCGTTTTCAGAGGACGTCGAGCACACCGAGCCCCGGCGCCTAAACGAATGAGATTTCATTGAAAACTGAGCAACAACTGACCGATGACACCGGAACCATCGAGCTTCCGGTCGACGGTCTCCTCGCCTCCGAGGATGCCCCGCACGAACTGCCCGAACAGACCTTCGCCGATTTCGGTGTCCGGGAGGACATCGTTGAGTCCCTGGCCGATGCCGGCATCATCCACCCCTTCCCGATTCAGGCGATGACCTTGCCGGTCGCCCTGGCCGGCCACGACATCATCGGACAGGCTAAAACCGGTACCGGCAAAACTTTCGGTTTCGGTATTCCTGCCCTGCAACGCGTCATCGGCCGGGATGATCCCGACTATGACAAGCTGCCCAGCCCCGGCGCCCCGCAGGCTCTCATCGTGGCCCCGACCCGTGAACTGGCCAACCAGGTCTCCGCCGACATCCAGAAGGCAGCGACCAAGCGCAACGCACGCATCGCCACGATCTACGGCGGCCGGGCCTACGAGCCGCAGATCGAACAGCTGACGGCCGGCGTCGAACTGGTGGTCGGCACCCCGGGGCGTCTGATCGACCTGCATAAGCAGAAGCACCTGAACCTCAAGAACATCCGCATCGTGGTCCTGGATGAAGCCGACGAGATGCTCGATCTGGGTTTCCTGCCCGACGTCGAGACCCTGCTCGCCGCGATTCCTGCCGTGCACCAGACCATGCTGTTCTCGGCCACCATGCCCGGCGCCGTCGTGTCGATGGCCCGGCGCTACATGTCCCGCCCCACGCATATCCGTGCCGCGGACCCCGAGGACGACGGCATCACCAAGAAGGACATCCGCCAGGTCGTCTACCGCGCCCACCAGCTGGATAAGGACGAAGTGGTCGCCCGCGTCCTGCAGGCCGAAGGTCGCGGACGCACCATCATCTTCACCAAGACCAAGCGCTCGGCAGCCAAACTGTCCGAGGAACTGATCGACCGCGGATTCGCCGCCGGTGCGATCCACGGGGATCTCGGTCAGGGCGCCCGTGAGCAGGCACTGCGGGCCTTCCGCAACCACAAGGTCGACGTGTTGGTCGCCACCGAGGTGGCCGCCCGCGGCATCGATGTGGAGGACGTCACCCACGTGATCAACCTGCAGTGCCCCGAGGACGAGAAGACCTACCTTCACCGGATCGGTCGCACCGGTCGTGCCGGGAAAAAGGGTACGGCGATCACGTTCGTTGACTGGTCCGATGTCCCCCGCTGGGGCCTGATCAACAAGGCGCTGGGACTGGATCAGGCAGAACCGGTGGAAACCTATTCCTCCTCACCCCATCTCTACACCGATCTGGATATCCCGGCCGGGACCAAGGGTCGGCTGCCGCGCAACCAGCGCAAGCTCCAGGGCCTGTCGGGCGAGAAGCTCGAGGATCTCGGCGAAACCGGCAAGCGTCCGGCCGAACGTGAGAAGGGCCGTGGATCAGGGTCCCGTTCGGGGCGCGATGCAGGTCGCGGACGCGGCCGCGACTCGGAATCAGGCGGAGATGGTGCCGGCCGTCGTGGTCGCGGGCACGGCCGATCCGACCGCCCCAACCGCGAGGCAACCGGCGAGGCGAACCGCCAGCCCGCCGAGACCGGTCCCACCAGCGACGAGGCAGCTCGTCCGGCACGTCGTCGCCGCTCGCGGACGCGCCGGCACCACGGCGAGGTCGTCAACCGCAACGAGTCCGAGTAGCACCTGTGGGTGCAACCATGCCGGCATCCGGTGGGGAGCCCGGCCACACCGCCGGGGTCCCCACCCGTGTGGGGTCCGCGAACAGCTGGTCCCCCGATGGGCCCGACCTCGTCGTCCAGGCCGATAACGCCGATTTCCTGCCCACCTTGCCCGATGGTTCGTTCACTCTCGTCTACATCGACCCGCCGTTCAACACCGGTCGCCAGCAATCGCGGCAGGCGACGACGATGGTCCGCAATACCGACGGTTCGGGTGACCGGGTAGGTTTCAAGGGCGCCAGCTACTCGACCATCCGTGGAACCCTGCACAGCTACGATGATGCCTTCGATGACTACTGGGCTTTCCTGGAGCCGCGCCTCCTGGAGGCGTGGAGGCTGCTAGCTGACGACGGCACGTTATACCTCCACCTGGATTTCCGGGAGGTCCACTACGCCAAAGTGATGCTGGACGCGATCTTCGGCCGGAAGTGCTTCCTCAACGAGATCATCTGGTCCTATGACTACGGTGCCCGGTCCAAGAGCCGGTGGCCGGCTAAGCACGACAACATCCTGGTGTATGTCAAGAACCCGTCCACCTACCACTTCGATTCCGTCGAAGTCGACCGGGAACCCTATATGGCCCCCGGGCTGGTCACCGCCGAGAAGGCGGCCCGTGGCAAGCTACCCACCGATGTCTGGTGGCATACCATCGTCTCGCCCACCGGCAAGGAGAAGACCGGCTATCCCACGCAGAAACCGCTAGGGATCCTGCGCCGAATCATCGCCGCCAGCAGCCGTCCGGGAGACTGGGTGTTGGACTTCTTCGCCGGTTCAGGCACTACCGGCGCTGCCGCAACCCAGTTGGATCGGCGGTTCGTCTGCGTGGACGCGAATCCAGCAGCCATCGAGACCATGCGTGAGCGCCTTCCGGAGCATACTGTCTTCCAGCACAGGTGACCGTGCAGTCGGCACGGCAGCCGGTGGGCAGGGAACAACGTCGTCGTTCTCTTCCCACCGGCACTCCTCTTGAACGACAAGACGGCCGTTGCCCCCCCTACCGAACCGGTGGTGCAACGGCCGCCTGCTCCGTCACCTGGCAGGGTGCCGGAGCGGTCGGTCCACGCGGACGATTAGACCATCGTGCGCTCGTCCCGACGCGCCTGGCGCCATTCACGCAGGAAGGCCCGGGTGATGACGAAAAGTGTTCCGGCAACGATCACCGGCCAGATGAGCACATATGCGGTCAAGATCATCGGTTCCATATTGTCTCCTCCTACAGGATCAGGAATGCGTTTCTGCGGTGTCGGGCTGGGCTGCTGTCGCGCGATCCGAGGGGTCGAAATCGCCCACCTTGTCCTTGATGGTCTCGAAGTCGAATTCCATCGAGGACCGGGCTGACATCACATAGCACAGCACCGTGGAGACCGCGTAGGCGACGAGGGAGCCGCTGAGGACCGCGTAGTCATGCAGGTGCCCGAAGGCGAAGGGCGCAACGGCCAGGGTCGCGATGACGCCACCGATCCGTGCCACCCGGCCACCGAAGAAGCCGAAGAGCATCAGCCCGAGCACCACACCGACCCCGACGATCGACAAGACGTCGACCGTGTAACCCCAGAGCCCGTCGACGGGGATCCAGGAGAAACGTACGGGGATGAAGATCGCCAGGGCGACGATCACCGACGTCACGAAGGCCATATTGGTGACCTTCTTCCAGTAGAAGCTGGAAATCACCGGGAAGACCAGGCAACCCCACAGGGCCCCGACGAAGACCAGGAGGTCCAGGATGTTCAGCGCCCCACTAGCGAAGTAGAGCCCGGCACCGGTGGCGACGACCATGGAGATACGACCGACCAGGAGCATGGTCTTCGGGTTGACTTCACCCTTTTTGGCCACGTTCTGCCCGTAGATATCGGCCATCATGATCGAGGACAGGGCGCTGAGATCGGAGTCGGCCGTGGAGGACAACGCCCCGATGATCATCACCAGGAACAGGCACAACAACACCGGCCCGAGGTAGGTGGCTGCCATTTCGGGGATCAGGTTGTTCAGGTCCCCGCCGGTGGGCGTGATGCCCAGGTACAGGGCCATGACGCCGAGCATGCCGACGCCGATGATGGTGGCCCCATAGCCAACGGTAGCGGTGACGAACGTCTTTTTGATCAGATCCTCACGGACGGCGAAGAGCCGCTGCGCAATGGTCTGGTTGCCGATGGCGTAGGCCAGCACCGCCGCGATGTACGGCGCGCCCTGGTTCATGAAGGCCTCTGAGGAGAAGAAGTTCGCCTGCTGGGGGGTCACGTTCGAGACCCCCTCGACGAACATGTTCGTCCCGCCCGCGGCGAAGAACACCACCGGGATGATGACCACAACGGCGCCGAGCATGGCCAGCACCTGCGCGAAGTCGGTCAACACGGAGGCACGGAAACCCGACCACAGCGAGTACAGCAGGGTGCCGGCCGCGACGGTGAGGATCCCCTGCTGGAAGCTGAAGGGCGACAGCAGGCCGATCAGTGCGCCGCCGGCGATGAAGTTACTAGTCAGGCTAATCAGGCTGCCCACCACGTTGGAGCCGGCGAGCATGAGCTGGCTGCCCCGGCCGTGCCGGGCGTGCATGACTTCGGCCAGGGTGTGCGCCCGGGGGGCCACGGAGCGGATGCGTTTGCCGAAGGGGTAGATGAACAGGATCATCAAGGCGCCCCAGAGCCCGTAGTGGATGGGGCCGGAGATGCCGTAGGTGTAGCCGGAGGTTGCCGAGGCGTACATCGACGAGGCCCAGATCCACGTTGCGGTCATGCTCGCCGCGGAGATGCCGAAGCCGATGTTGTTGCCCGCGGTCATGTAGCCGTCCGCGTTTTCCTTCTTCTTGCCAATCCCGAGGGTCATCAGGAATGTCCCACCGTAAAAAAACACCAACAGGCCGATGACTAACCATCCGCTCAACTGCTGGAGCTCTACACCGTTCGGTGCCATGCTGCTCCTCTTCTCGCGGGTCGGCCAACCGGATGCCTCCCCTTGTCGCAGCGCGCCGGCCCGGGAATTCGGGCGCTATTGCCAGGCCACCGTGAGGCGGGCATTGTCCGGTGCGGACGCATTCAAGGCGCGCATTCCACCCGGACTCAACCGGACCTGCAGGGCCGCTGTTGACGCGGCGCGTGCGGCTACCCGGCTTTCGGGTCATGGCCACTCAAACGGTGGAGGTTCTTGTTCTACCTCCGGTGGAACCAGGGGTCGTTCAGGCAATCGGATGAATGCTCGACAAGTTGCCTCAAGCAACCCCCTACGTCGGTGACACTATCAGATGACGGAGGTTCTTCCCGGCAGGCGGAAATCTAAGGTACTGGCAGGTTATATTTTGGGTACTCCCACAGCAGCAGTTCCGGTCCCTGCCTCGAGGATGCGGCGAAGCATCTCCACGCTCGTGGAATTCTCGCCGAGCCGGTTGGGTTTTCCTGTGCCGTGGTAGTCACTGGAGCCGGTCACGATCAGATCATGCCGGCCGGCTAATGACTGCAGGAACCTGCGGCCGCTGGCCGAATTATCTCGATGGTCGATTTCCAGCCCGAGCAGGCCGGCCTCGATCATGTCATCGAAGACCTCCGGCTCAACCACCCGGCCACGCAGCTCCGCCATGGGGTGGGCGAAGACCGGCACTCCTCCGGCGGCCCGCACCAGTTCCACGGCGCTCACGGGGTCCACCGCATAATGGCCCACGTAATAGCGTGACTGCGATGTCAGGACCGTGGCGAAGGCTTCACTGCGACTGGACACCACTCCGGCAGCCACCAGCGCATCGGCAATATGCGGCCTGCCCAACGTCGCTCCGGGAGCTGACTGTTCGCCCACCAAATCCCAGGTGATCGGGTAATCCTCGGAGATCAGTTCAACCATCTTCCGCGCCCGGTGGACCCGCGCGTCGCGGGCCTTGTCGATTTCCGCGAGCAGGGCCTGCTGTGTGGGGTCATGCAGGTAGGACAACAGGTGCACGCTCACCCCGCGAGCCGTCTTGCAGGAGATCTCCATTCCCGGAACCAGCCCCACACCGGTTTCGAGGGCTGCGGTGGCGGCTTCGGCCCATCCGGAGGTCTGGTCATGGTCGGTCAGCGCCACGACGTCCAGGCCGGCGGCGGCCGCAGCGGCCATCAACTGTGACGGGGATTCGGTCCCGTCCGAGACGTTCGAGTGCGCATGCAGGTCGATCAGCATTCCCCCAGCCTACCGGCGCCTTGGTGTATCGCCCCGGCTTTGAGAACATGGGACGGTGATGACTCAAGCGAACAACACCCCCGGCAGCGATCAACCCCTCGAGGAACGCGTGAACAACCGTTCACAGCGCCCGTCCTCGCAGGCCTTCAAGGACTTCATGGGTTCCCAATGGGCCCCTTCCACCGAAGCCACCTCTCCCGGCCCCGACGCCGTTGCACCCTACGCTGCAGCCCGCCGCCGCGCCCTTTCAGCTAAATTCCCCGGCGAACGCCTCGTCATCCCGGCCGGACCGTTGAAGGTCCGTTCCAACGACACCGACTACCGTTTCCGCCCGCACTCCGGCTTCGCCCACCTCACCGGTCTGGGCGTCGACCACGAACCCGATGCCGTCCTGCTTTTGGAACCCACCGAGGAGGGTGCCGGGGACGACGGCGGAAACCACCTGGCGACCCTCTATTTCCGTCCCATGGCCGGTCGGGATAGCGAGGAATTCTACTCGGATGCCCGCTCCGGTGAATTCTGGATCGGCACCCGTCCGACCCTGGATGTCTTGAAGGCCCGACTGGAGATTCCCACCGCCCATATTGATGTCGAGCTGGAGGAAGCCATCACCGCAGGTGCTGGCGCCACGGAAATCGGTGGCATGCGGATCCGCCTGCTGCGCGATGTGGATCTGAACTGCGACGCCCTGGTGGACACCTCCCGGATCAACACCGGGGTCGATCTGGAAGCTTCGGACCGCCTCGACGGGGAACTTTCCGAAGCCCTCTCCGAACTGCGTCTGGTCAAGGACGACTGGGAAATCGAGCAGATGCGCTCCGCCGTGGAAGCCACCGTCAACGGGTTCCACGATGTCGTCGGCGAACTTCCGCGCGCCATCGAGCATAAGCGTGGCGAGCGGGTCGTCGAGGGCGCCTTCTTCGCCCGGGCCCGGGAGGAAGGCAACGACCTGGGCTACGACACCATTGCCGCCTCCGGCAACAACGCCACGGTCCTGCACTGGATCCGCAACTCCGGACAGGTCAATACCGGGGATCTGCTGCTGCTCGACGCCGGGGTCGAGGCCGATTCGCTCTACACCGCGGATATCACCCGGACCCTGCCGGTCAACGGCAAGTACTCAGACGTGCAGCGCCGCATCTATCAGGCAGTCCTTGACGCCGCCGACGCCGCCTTCGAGGTGGCCCGCCCCGGCCGCAAATTCCGTGAGCTGCATGAGGCCGCCCTGAAGGTCCTGGCAGAAAACCTGGACGCCTGGGGTCTGCTGCCGGTGTCGCTGGAGGAGGCCCTGTCCCCCGAAGGCCAGCACCACCGCCGGTGGATGCCGCACGGCACCAGCCACCACCTCGGCTTGGATGTGCACGACTGTGCCCAGGCCAAACGTGACCTGTACCTGGATGCGGTATTGGAGCCCGGCATGGTCTTCACCATCGAGCCCGGCCTGTACTTCAAGTCCGAGGACCTGGCCGTGCCGGCCGAATACCGGGGCATCGGTGTGCGTCTCGAGGACGACGTCCTGGTGACCGCCGATGGTTGCGAGAACCTCAGTGCCGCCTTGCCGCGCACCGCCGAGGAGATCGAATCCTGGATGGCCGGCATCTACGCGGCGAACACCAAGTAGTCGCCCCAGCCGAAAAGAAAAGGCTGGTTCCTCCCCTCGGGGAGGAACCAGCCTTCTTTGATGTGTGGCTGCCTCTCGGCCGGCGCGGACCGATGCACTGGCCAGAGCCGCGGGCGGTCGCCTACGGCAGGGGGTCCGTCCCGCCGGTCCGCTCTTCGCCCTCCCCAGGGCGGGTGCCTTCGGCAGGCTGCTGGTCGGCCTGCGCGGTCGACTCTGCCTCCGGAGTCGGTTCGTGCTCCGGGGTGACCCGGACACCGTATTGCGGGCGCCCGTCCGGGAGATCTGAGTATGACGCCGACGATGGGCGCGTCGGCGCGTCGGCGCCGGGCGCCTTCCCGGTCTCCGGCGTCCCGTGTCCCTCGTCGTGACGGGGTTCCCCGGCCGTGGGCTCTGGTGCCGCCCCCGCTGAGGTGGAGGGTGCTTCATGTCCGGGGCTCCCGGCAGCACCATGCTGGCGTGGGGGTGCCCACGCGGGAGTGACCTGTTGGGCCTCGACCCGGCTCATCGGAAGTTTCGCGGCCAGTTGGCGGGCCGCCGCGGCATGCTCGAACGCGACGACGACGTCGTAGCTGGTGGCCATCACCTGGCTGGAGGAGGAGAAATCGCGCTTGCCCTTGCGGAACGAATAGCTGACCACTCCGACGATCATCCAGATGGCCATTCCTAGTCCAACCGAGGACAGGATCTGGGTCAGTCCGCCTTCGGGGCCAAAAATACTCAGAATCAGGCCCACGAAGATCCCGAACATGGCACCTTGTGCAGCCCCTGCCAGGGCCACCTTCGGGTAGCTCAGTTTCGCGGTGACCCGTTCGACGGTCATCAAGTCGTTGCCGATAATGCTCACCCCGGCAACGGGGAAGTCGTGGTCGGCCAGGTAATCGACGACCTTCTGGGCATCCAGATAGGAATCGTAACGGCCCAGAATCTCCCCGCGGGGAGGTCCCAGTTGGGCGGAGGCGTTCCGGTTGGCGCCGGTTTGTGGACTCATGGTTCCATTCTGCCCCCTCCACGGTCGTTGGTGGGGTGTTATCGCTCCCGGTGAACCGGTGCGTCGCCTCCTGGCCGCTCCCTGACGTACGGGTGGTCCAGCCGGTAACCTAGCAGGGTGAGCAGCTCATCAAATAAGGTATTCATTGCCCGCTTGCTCGGCCTCGATGTCTTCGACCCGCTGGGTGACCGTCTGGGCCGGCTGCGTGATGTCGTGGTGCTCGATCGCGGTCCCCGCAAACAGGTCTTGAGCGTCGGTCTCGTCGTGGAAGTTCCGGGCAAGAAGCGTGTGTTCGTGCCGATGACGCGTGTGCAGGCCATGGAGTCCCAACAGATCATCTGTTCGGGACTGGTCAACCTGCGCCGCTTCCAGCAACGCGGCGCCGAAACGCTGGTGGTCGCCGAACTTTTCGACCGGGTGGTCTCCTTCACCGACGGCTCGGGTACCGCCGTGGTGGAGGATATCGGGCTGCAGCAGCTGCGCAATGGCGATTGGGGCCTGTCCGACTACTATGTTCGCCGCGGTTCGGATCCGGCCAGCGGGTTCCGTGCCCTGCGCCGACTCTCCCGCGGTCACCGCCTGCTGGTGTCCTGGAACGAGATCCTGCACGGCAACCGGGACGACCCCCAGGCTGCTACCCAGTTCGTCGCGGCCCATGAGGAACTCAAACCGGCGGACTTCGCCGAGGCCCTGCATGAGATGAGCACGAAGCGCCGACTTGAAGTGGCCGTCGAACTACAGGACGACCGGTTGGCCGATGTCCTCCAGGAACTTCCCGATGAGGAGCAGGTGCAGATCCTTTCCTCCCTCGATATGGAACGGGCCGCCGTCGTGCTGGAGGAAATGGACCCCGATGATGCCGCCGACCTCCTCCATGAGTTGGAGGAGGTCCAGCAAGAGGCGTTGCTGCAGCTGATGGAACCCGAAGAGGCCGACGATGTGCGCCGCCTGCTGGAATACGAGGAGAACACCGCTGGGTCGATGATGACCCCGGTGCCGATCGTGTTGCCCCCCGAAGCCACCGTCGCCGAAGCCCTGGCCAATGTCCGGCGGGAAGAGATCAGCCAGGCGCTCGCCTCGAGCGTGTATGTCTGCCGCCCGCCCCTGGAAACCCCGACGGGCAAATACTTGGGTATGGTCCATATCCAGGCGCTCTTGCGCTATCCACCGCCGGAGCCGGTGGGAAACATCCTGGACAACGATCTGGAACCGGTCCTGGATACCACCGATGTCAGCGAAGTCTCCCGGATGTTGGCCGCCTACAACCTGACCTCGATGCCGGTGGTCAACAGGGAAGGCCGGCTGGTCGGGGCGGTCACCGTCGACGACGTGCTGGACCATATCCTGCCCGAGGACTGGCGCACCCATGATGAGAAGATCCAGCCGAAGGGAGTCAGCAGCCATGGCTGAACAACTCAAGAACAGTTCGGGACTGGACACTCCTCTCGGCGCCCGGGCCAGGCTCTGGCCCCGGGTCTCCCCGAACCCCGATGCTTTCGGCAAGGCCACCGAGGGTTTTGCCCGCTTCATGGGCACCCCGGCGTTCCTGGTCTACATGTCGATCTTCTGCATCGTCTGGTTGGCCTGGAACACGTGGGGCCCGGATTCCTTGCGCTTCGACTCCGCGGCCCTGGGCTTCACCGCGCTGACGCTGATGCTCTCCCTCCAGGCTTCCTATGCTGCCCCGCTGCTGCTGTTGGCCCAGAACCGTCAGGACGACCGGGATAAGGTCTCGCTGACGGAGGACCGCAACCGGGCCGAACGCAACCTCTACGACACCGAGTACCTCACCCGTGAGCTGGCAGCGCTGCGGATCGCCTTGCGGGATGTGGCCACCCGCGACTACGTGCGCAGCGAATTGCGTTCCGCGCTTGAAGAGCTTGTGGAATCCAACGAGGGTGAAGACATCCGCCTTCGGGGCAAGGCCCCCAAGCGCAAGGAAAAGGTCTCCGAGGCAACCACCACGTTGCCGCGCGTGCGGGGACCGCGTCCCGAGCGCACGTCCACCGACGAGGTCGAGAGCGACAGAGAAGGGAACATCGAGTAGTTTGACCCAACCCAGCACCACAGGTCCACAAGAGGCAGCAGTCCTCGAGGCTCTTGCCGGGGTCCAGGACCCCGAACTTCGTCGTCCGATCACCGAGCTTGGCATGGTCGACTCCGTACGGGTCGACGAGGCAGGCGCCGCCCACGTGCGCGTCCTGTTGACCATCTCCGGCTGCCCCCTGCGCCAGACGATCATGGAAGACACGGCGGAGGCGGTCCGATCGGTGCCGGGGATCACCGAAGCACAGGTCGAATTGGGGGTCATGTCCCCCGAGCAGCGCGGCGCCTTGAAGAGCGGTTTGAAACGTCACACCATCCCGTTTAGTGAACCCGGGTCCTTGACCCGGGTCATCGCGGTGGCCAGCGGCAAGGGCGGGGTCGGCAAATCGAGTCTGACCGTGAACCTCGCCTGCTCGATGGCGGCCGCCGGGCTACGGGTGGGGATCATCGATGCCGATGTCCATGGTTTTTCGGTGCCGGGGCTCATGGGTATTACCCAGCCGCCGACCCGGATGGACGAGATGATCCTGCCACCGGTGGCGCACGGGGTGAAGGTCATCTCCATCGGCATGTTCATCGAGGGCAATCAGCCGGTCATCTGGCGTGGCCCCATGCTCCACCGAGCCCTGGAACAGTTCCTCACCGACGTGCACTTCGGCGATCTGGACGTGTTGCTCCTGGACCTGCCTCCGGGCACCGGAGACGTAGCGATTTCGGTCGGCCAACTGCTGCCCGGTTCTTCGATCCTGGTGACCACCACGCCCCAGGCTTCGGCGGCTTCGATCGCCGAACGGGCCGGCGCCCTGGCCAGCCAAACCGGTCAGCAGGTCATCGGCGTCGTGGAAAACATGTCATGGTTCGAACTGCCCGATGGAACCCGGGCTTACCCTTTCGGCTCCGGCGGCGGCAAACTGTTGGCCGAACGGCTCGCCGGATCGCTGGAAACGGAAGTTCCCTTGCTGGGCGAGGTACCGCTGGATCAGAGTCTGCGCGAGTCCGCCGATGCGGGGACACCCATCGTCGTGGCCGATCCGGATTCCGCTGCGGCCCGCGAGATGACGGCCATTGCCCGGAAGCTGGCGCATCGCCCCCGGGGGCTTTCGGGTTTGAAACTGGATGTCACTCCGCGCGAGGGGTAAGTGGCACAACGGATGCGGGCGGCTGCTATGCCCCCGGCCGTCGCGGCGGCAGCTGCCGTGAGCTCAGGTCGCCTCGAGGTCGAAGGGGGCCGGTTCGTTGGTTGGGAGGTCTTCTCCGCCGGTCCGTTCGGGACCGGAAGCTGCCAGAGCCTTGTGGGGCCGGGCAGCGGGTAGGGGTTCGCGGGCGGCAGCCACGACGTCATCTGCGTCGTCGAGCAAGGCATCCTTGATGATCTTGCGGGGATCGTACTGCCGGGGATCGAGTTTGCGCCAGTCAATATCGGCGATCTCATCACCGACTTCTTCCCGGAGCTGCTCTTTGGCGCCGGTGGCCATCTTGCGCACTTCCTTGACCAGGCGCGCCAGCTGTTGCGCATAAACCGGGAGTTTGTCGGGGCCCAGCACGAAGACCGCCAACACCACGAGAATGAGGAACTCGCCACCGTTAATTCCGAACACGTCTAGAGATTACCCGGTCGAAGCCGCTGTCCCGAACTCCACGGCCCCGTCTGCTGGTGTTGCGGCGCAACGTTGACGTTCACGAACGACATCAGTAATCGGTATCCAGGACCAGAAGCCGCGACATTCCGCGACCTAACCGGGTCAGCATTCTCTCGGTCCCCTCGGCATGCGGGGCCAGGCGGGCATGTTCGGTGGCTACGATCCGATGCTTCACCGCGTCGATGCTTGGCCCATCCATGGAGGATCGCAGCGCATAGGTGGCATTCTGCATATCCATTTCCATCCCGCCATCAACGGTGACCACCGAGACGGTTTCACCGTCGATGCTCTGCAGGTGGGATGTTGCCGAACCCGCGGCGTGGGTGCTGGTCCGCTTCGGCGCGGCGGCTGGCTGGAACAGCGATGATTTCAACAGTTCGGTATTTCGGTTCCGCGACTCGGTCAGGACCACTTCACCCTGAGTGCCGGAGAACTCGAGCGTCACATGATCGATCATCCCGGTCCGGCTGCCGCTGGCCTTCACCAGTTCCAGGCCCGCGGGTGCCATATTCGGACAATTCCAGCCCGCAGCCCGCAACGCACCGAGGTCTGACCGGCTCAATTCAGTTTCTGTCCCCGACCACGAGGCAGCTATCGGTCCGTGGCTGTCGGTCGCGTTCTGGACGGCCCCACCGAGCACCCAGGCGGCACACACCACAGCGGTCAGCATGGCGGCCACAGCAGTCGCCGCCAATGCCGGGGCGAGGGCGCGCAGCCGCGAGCCGTGTCCGTCGGCGTCGTGAGAGGCCTCGGCGAATCCCGTCGGGCCCCCCGCTGCCCACGGGCTCTCTCGCAACCGCCCCATCAGCGCTGCGTCGGGCATGGTTTCCTCGGCCGCTGTATTGAGCGACTGCAGCCGACGTTTGAGTCGGCGGCGATCCTCCAGCTGCAGCCGGCAGTCGGCACAGAGCCCAACGTGTTGCTCCAACGCCGCCCGCTGGCGTTCGTTGAGCTCCCCGTCGAGATATCCGTCGATGCGTTTGGCGTGTCGGTGCATCGTCAGCTGGCCTCGGATACCGCGGGCCCCACCTTGGGTCGGTTCTGGGTTGCGGCAGGTGTGGGGGCACGGTGAGCCAGCTTGACGCGCAGTTGCGACCGGCCACGGTGGATTCGTGAACGGACAGTGCCCAGTTTGATGCCCAAGGTTTCGGCTACCTCTTCATAGGAGAGCCCCTCCAGATCGCACAGCACGACGGCGGCACGGAATTCGGGGGCCAGCTCATCGAGGGCCAGGTGAATGTCGACATCCAGGTTGTTGAACTCGAAGGTCCGCTCCGGGCCGGGGTCCCG
Source organism: Glutamicibacter sp. BW78 (assembly GCF_002332245.1). Lineage (NCBI taxonomy): Bacteria > Bacillati > Actinomycetota > Actinomycetes > Micrococcales > Micrococcaceae > Glutamicibacter > Glutamicibacter sp. BW78. Next base: position 439,192 of record NZ_NRGU01000038.1, on the reverse strand, counting down.
ACCCGGAAGCCGGGTTTCGGCGTCTTCGGCGAGGGCGTCGAAACGGATGCGGTTCCGGCGACGGGCCTGATCGAGGAAGAGGTTGGTGGTGATCCGGTGAAGCCATCCGTCGATCGTCCCGGGGGTGAAGTTGTGCAGCGAGCGGAAGACACGCACGAACGTCTCTTGGGTGAGATCCTCGGCATCGAACCGGTTGCCCGTCAGGCGGTAAGCCAGCCGGAAGACCTTAGCGGAGTGGTTCTGGACTATTTCGTCCCACGACGGCACTTCCAACTCCTGCTCGGCACGCGAGGCTAAGGCTCCGTCTTCTATGCTTCGTTTGACAATCACGGTGTCAATTCTTCCCGATGATCCTGTGAGCAGGCTGAACAAGCTCTGAGCATATGCCACCACAACATGGATCCGGTGGCGGCGCTAAGATGGTCCGGGGCCGTCCGGTCCCCGCCGCGCAACCACGAACCGAGGAACATCGCACCCCATGAGCTCCGACAAGCACAGTAGCTGGTCCTATACCGAAGCACTGCCCGTCGAGGACGACGTGATCACCCGTGCCCGGGAACGCGCCTACGAACTGGGGGTGGATCCCGTGGGTCCCGGCATCGCCTCTTTGTTGCAGGTCCTGGCTGCCAACTCGAAGGCCCGCACGGTCGTCGAGGTTGGAGCCGGTGCCGGCGTTTCGGGCCTCAGCCTGCTGCGTGGGCTCTCCCCGCAGGCGGTGTTCACCACGATCGACATCGACGTCGACCATCTCAATGCGGCACGCCAAGCTTATTTGGATGCAGGTATCCCGGCCAACCGGACCCGCACCATCGGAGGGCGGGCCCGCGATGTACTCCCCCGGCTGACCGATGGCGCCTACGATATGGTGTTCATCGATGCCGATAAGCAGAATCTTGTGGAGTACGCCGAGCATGGGGTCCGCCTATTGCGTACGGGCGGGATGCTGATCATCAACGACGCGCTCGACGGTGACCGTGTCCCGCAGCCGGCCGTGCGCGACCGCAGCACCGTCGCAGCGCGGAACGTTGGGCGGATGCTCCGCGATAACGAGCATCTGGTGGTCAGCACCGTCCCCACCGGTAGCGGACTGCTTTTGGCCGTGCGCACCAGCTAAACGGGAACCATGGAACCGGGCAGGGGCCCCGGGGCGACAAAAAGGTCCTAGGGCGGCAAAAAGGCAGGAACACGGCGCATGCCGTTCCTGCCTTTCTGGTGGAAGTATCGTGCGGGAACTACTCAGTGACACCGACGAGACAGGCCTTCAGTTCGGCAGCCTCCTCGGCATTGAGTTCCACTACCAGGCGTCCTCCGCCGTCAATCGGAACCCGCATGATGAGGCTACGACCCTCCTTGGTAACCTCCATGGGGCCATCCCCGGTACGCGGTTTCATCGCAGCCATTAATGCTGACTTCCTTCCTGCATGTCACGGTCCCACCGGGCCCGCGGATCGTCTCTGACGAGGACGGCAAACACCACCCCGTTCTTGTTCAACCTGCATTTCATATTATTCAGGAGATTGTCCCGTGGCGCTAATCACAGGTCCCTGCCGTGTCGCATCGAGTTCTTCCTGGAGTCGACCGATTTCCTCGGAGAGCACTCCGATCACCTCGTCGACCTGGTCGCACCGGTAACCGCGCAGCCCCACCCCCAACCGCATGCGGGCGATATCCTGCGGCCCGGGGCGATCGGGAAGCAGGACCGGTGGAAGGGATGGGACCGGTTCGGTCAGCCCCAGGATCCCGTCGGTCCGTGCCGGTTCCGACCCCGCCAATCCACGCCGGGTGCCCACCGTGAAGAAGATCGTCGCTCCGATGAGGAGGACACCGACGAACACCAGAAGATATTGCATCTCTAGGCCTTGCCTACCGGCGGGTGTCCGCCGCCAACGACCCGTCGAACCGCGTCTTCCACGTCGTCTGTCAGGTGGATGAGGTCCAGGTCGGAGGCCCCGATGGCCCCTTCCTCGGCGACGGTGTCGCGCAGCCAGTCGACCAGCGGGCCCCAGTAGGCGGTGCCGACCAGCACGATCGGGAAGCTGGTCACCTTTTGTGTCTGGACCAGGGTCAGTGCTTCGAAGAGTTCGTCCAGGGTCCCGAATCCACCGGGAAGCACGACGAACCCCTGCGAGTATTTGACGAACATGGTCTTGCGAACGAAGAAGTACCTGAAGTTCACCCCCAGATCGACCCATTCATTCATCCCGGTCTCGAACGGCAATTCGATCCCGAGGCCGACGGACACAGCCCCGGCTTCACAGGCCCCCTTATTGGCGGCCTCCATGGCCCCGGGGCCTCCCCCGGTGATCACGGCGTAACCCGCCTCTCCCAGCAGGCGTCCCGCGTCCACACCTTGCTGGTATCGCTCCGAGTCCCGCGGTGTGCGCGCCGAGCCGAAGACACTGATCGCCGGGCCGAGTTGGGCCAAGGTGCCGAAACCTTCGACGAACTCACTCTGGATGCGCAAAACGCGCCAGGGATCGGTATGGGTGAAGTCCTCCCCCGACGGCTTGGATTCAAGCAGCATCCGGTCGGATTGGTCGACGTTGGCCTGGTCTCGCCGCAAGACCACTGCCCCTTTTCGACGAGCGATTTCCCGCAGTGCATTGATCGTCTGACGTGGGTTTGAAGAGTCTGGCATGGGTCCAGCCTATCGTCGTCGATACGTGATGGCAGGCGAGTGCCGGTGAGTTTTGTAAAGATTCGGTCACCAAGGTGGCGACTACCCATGGTGTGCTGCGTTACATCGGCTACTGTCATGGCATGAGCAATTCATCCCGCACTGGCACCGAGGCCGCCTCCAGCTCCCCGGTCGTCAGGCTCGACCAGGTCAATAAGCACTATGGCGCCCTCCATGTCCTGCAGGACATCGATCTCGAAGTCGCGCGCGGCGAGGTCGTGGTCGTCCTGGGCCCCTCCGGTTCCGGCAAGTCAACGCTCTGCCGAACCATCAACCGACTCGAGACCATTGACGACGGCGCCATCTTCATCGACGGCAAGAAGCTTCCCGAAGAGGGAAGGACCCTGGCCCAGCTCCGCGCCGACGTCGGCATGGTCTTTCAGTCCTTCAACCTCTTCGCCCATAAATCCATTCTAGAAAACGTCACCCTGGGCCCGATCAAGGTCAGGGGCATGAAGAAATCCGAAGCCGTCACCCGGGCCATGGAACTTCTCGAACGCGTGGGGGTGGCCAACCAGAAGGACAAGCTACCGGCACAGCTCTCGGGCGGACAGCAGCAGCGTGTGGCGATTGCCCGGGCATTGGCCATGCGTCCGAAGGTCATGCTCTTTGATGAGCCGACGTCGGCGCTGGACCCGGAAATGATCCAGGAGGTGCTCGACACGATGGTCGGCCTTGCTAAAGAGGGCATGACCATGATCGTGGTGACCCACGAGATGGGCTTCGCCCGCAAGGCGGCCGATCGGGTGGTCTTCATGGCCGATGGACAGATCGTGGAACAAGCCACCCCCACGGAATTCTTTACCAACCCGCAAAGCGACCGGGCGAAGGATTTCCTCGGAAAGCTCATTACCAACAACTAGCCCGGCCCCGAGGGGGACCGGATCACTCGCGATCGGACATCACTGCCCCGGTCACAACACAAGGAGAAGCACATGCGCAAGACCCACTACGCGATGGCCGCCATGGCCGCCGCAGCGGCCCTGACCCTGACCGCATGCGGCGGCGGCTCGGGAGACGACGGCGGAGACGGCGACAAGGTCAAGATCGGCATCAAGTTCGACCAGCCGGGTCTGGGCTTCAAGGACGGCAACGATTACAAGGGCTTCGACGTCGATGTCGCCAAGTATGTCGCCAACGAGCTGGGCTACGACGAGAAGAACATCGAGTTCGTCTCGGCACCCTCGGCGAACCGCGAAACCATGCTGCAGAACAACCAGGTCGACATGATTGTCGCCACCTATTCCATCACCGATGAGCGGGAGAAGGTCGTCGACTTCGCGGGACCGTACTTCATCGCCGGCCAGGACCTGCTGGTGAAGAAGGACAGCGGGATCACCTCCCCCGAAGACCTCAACGGCAAGAACCTGTGCTCTGTCACCGGATCCACCTCGGCACGGAAGGTGAAAGACAAGTACGCCAAGAAGGTCAACCTTCAGGAACTTCCGGGTTACGCGGAATGCGTGACCCAGATGGAAGGCGGCACGATCGACGCGGTGACCACCGATGACATCATCCTCGCCGGCCTGGCCGCCCAGCCGGCGTACCAGGGCAAGTTCGAAATCGTGGGTAAGCCCTTCACCGAAGAGAAGTACGGTGTCGGCATCCCCAAGGGTTCGGATAAGTGCGAGGACATCAACAAGGCGATCTCCAAGATGATCGATTCCGGTGACTGGAAGAAGGCACTGGATGCGAACACGGAGGGCACCGGCTACGAGCCCAACGCCAAGCTGAACCCGCCGACGCCGGATCACTGCTCCTAGCAGCTCCCGGGGACACCCTTCCGGTTCCTACCGGAACATCCCCCCATACCGGGTGGGGCCCACGGCCCCACCCGGTAGCCCGCCCCACGGTGCCGCACCTCCGCGGCAACCCAGATAGAGGCAGACAGTGGATAATTACCTTTCAATTTTCACGGAGTACAACATCCCCGGCGCGCTGTGGGTCAACATTGAGTTGACCTTCTTCGCAGCGATCGGTTCCCTGATCCTGGGCACCCTTCTGGCCATGATGCGGATCTCCCCCGTGGCCAGCTTCGCGGCAATCGGCACCTCCTATGTCAACGTCATCCGTAATACCCCGCTGACGATCATCATCCTGTTCGGGGTTTTGGCGCTGAACGGGCAGCTGGGCCTTGACCTCGGTGGAGGGTTCCAGGAGAACTTCTTCCGCCTGGCGATCATGAGCCTGGCGATCTACCACGCAGCCTTCGTCTGCGAGGCGATCCGCTCGGGCGTGAACACCGTCCCGCAGGGGCAGGCCGAGGCGGCCAGAGCCATCGGGTTGGGCTTCATGCCCGCGGCCCGTATGGTCATCCTGCCGCAGGCCTTCCGCGGGGCAATTGTCCCCTTGGGCAACGTGTTGATTGCCCTGATCAAGAACTCCACCGTCGCCGCCGTCGGTTCGGTGTCCATTGAGGCCTCCGCGACCATGAACGCCATCCTCGACGTCCGGGCCGACATCGTCATCCCGGTCTTCCTGACCTTCGCAGCCGGCTTCGTGATCATCGTGATCCCTGTCGGCCTGCTAACCACCTGGCTCTCCAAGAAACTGGCGGTGTCCCAATGAGCGCATCCGTACTGTTCGACGCGCCGGGCCCCAAGTCTCGGCGCAACATTCTCATCATCAACATCATCGGTGCCCTCGCCATCCTGGCGCTTCTGTGGTGGATGATTTCAGGTCTGGCGTCCAAGGGGCAGATGGCCCCCGATAAATGGGATGATTTCCTCGAAGCCAATACCTGGATGGACTATCTGCTTCCCGGTCTGGCCAACACGCTGAAAGCAGCGGCCCTCGCGATCGTCGGTTCGGTGGTCTTCGGCCTACTCTTTGGCATCGGACGGATCTCGAAGAACCCGCTGATCAATGTGTTCTGCTCCATTATCGTGGAGTTCTTCCGCGCGGTTCCCGTGCTGCTGATGATCCTGTTCTTCAACATCTTCTTCTCACGTACCCTGCAGATGAATGACAGCGCCCTGTGGGCCGTGGTCGCGGCACTGGTGTTCTACAACGGTTCGGTGGTCGCCGAGCTGATCCGCTCCGGCGTCCACAACCTGCCCAAGGGGCAGCGTGAAGCCGGCACCGCGATTGGCCTCACGGCAGGACAGTGCCTGCGCATCGTGGAGATCCCCCAGGCGTTGGTGGCCATGCTCCCGGCGCTGATCGGCCAGTTCGTGGTCATCTTGAAGGACTCCGCCCTGGGCTACATCATCAGCTTCAACGAGCTGCTCTTCTACGGCAGGACCTATTCCTCGCCCAACGGCAACGTCCTCCAGGCCCTGATCGTGGTTGCTGCCGTCTTCATCGTCATCAACTTCACGCTTTCCAAGATCGCCACGATCGTTTCCCGCAGGCTCTCCAGCCGCGGCGAATCGAAGACCAAGCCCGGAGCCACGGCCCTGGTCGGCGGTCCGGCAGGGCTGGAGAACGTTGAGGCCGGTGGCGCTGCGGCGAAGCCAACCAAACCCTGACCTCATAGCCGTGGAAGCGGCGAAAGACGAACGGCCCCGGAC